>DPSB01000641.1 GCA_003537495.1 Cytophagales bacterium
CCTTTTTCAAAGTCGGTATGGATTACCCCGGCTGCCTGTGGTGCTTTCCAACCTTTATGAATGGTCCATGCCCGCACCTCTTTTTCACCGGCAGTGAAATATGTAATTAGATTCAGCAAAGTATAAGCAGCCCGGATAAGGCGGTTCAAGCCAGATTCTTTCAAACCATATTCTTGCAGAAACACCGAACGATCTTCTTCACTTTCAAGCTCAGCAATCTGGGCTTCAATGGCTGCGCATACCATTACCACCTCAGCTCCTTCTTCCTTAACCAAAGCCCGTAAAGCCTCCACATGTTTGTTGCCGGTTATAACCGCTGCCTCGTCTACATTAGCTACATAAATCACAGGCTTATCGGTAAGCAATTGCAGGTCTTCAATGGCTTTCTTGTCCTCAGCATCAACCTGAAGGCTGCGAGCGTTCTTACCAGCCTGCAAGGTTTCCTTATAAGCAATCAACGTAGCTAATTCTTTCTTGGCTTTAGCATCGCCACTCTTGGCGGTGCGCTCCACTTTGGCAATTTTCTTTTCAACTGAGTCAAGATCCCGCAACTGTAACTCCACATCAATAACTTCTTTATCGCCAACCGGATCTACCTTACCGGCTACGTGAATGATATTATCATTTTCGAAGCAGCGTACCACGTGGGCAATGGCATCCACCTCGCGTATATTGGCCAGAAACTGGTTGCCTAACCCCTCGCCTTTACTGGCGCCTTTCACCAAACCAGCAATGTCCACAAACTCAAATGAAGTTGGGATAACCTTTTGCGGGTTAACCAGGCCTTCCAGAATTTTCAGTCGTTCGTCCGGAACGGAGATTACACCCACATTGGGCTCAATCGTACAAAACGGAAAGTTAGCCGCCTCGGCTTTGTTGTTGGAGATCGCATTAAACAAGGTAGATTTACCCACGTTGGGTAACCCGACAATACCACACTTTAAACCCATTACTCAGTCTTTAAAAATCAGGGCGCAAATATAAGGTTTCGGGTGGAGAAAAGTAGGTTGATTGGTAAGCGGGTGATTTGAGGATTTGAGAATTTGTCGATTTGAAAATTGTGAATGGTGGTTCCATAATAGGTTGTCGGTAATTTATCCAGTTGTTTCACATCATCACCAATTTAGGACACTGTTGGCTTTTTGTATGGAATCGTGTTATCCTAGCCAATAGCACATCATTTCTTTGCTGCCAGTAATCTTTTAATAAACTCATCAATTTTACTATCCTCAATCCAACGCACCACTACCACCAAATCATTCTCGGCATCCACATAGATTATGTTGGTTCCGTTACCAATGTGTGCAAATGCTTTCTCAGGCGCACTGGGCAAATACTTTTTATCGGTATTCAGAAACCAATTCATAAAACCATAGGTTGGCTGTGGCCCCGAAGGTGTTTGCGCCCACTTGCTCCATTGTTCTGAAACCAATTGTTTGTCATTCCATTTTCCATTGCGTAAGGTCAGGTATCCGAATCGAGCCATGTCGTATGCGTGCAGGTACATACCGCCACCCCAATGTCCGCCACCCGAAACAGACTGTACCACTTTTCCATCCAATACAATCCACGAATTTTCATAGCCATACCACCGCCACGTGTTGGAAGCACCAATCGGATCCATGATATTTTCTTTCAGTACATCCGGCAAGGGTTTGCGCCATACACTTAGTGTAGCAAGGGCTAATGCGTTCACGCGTGTGTCGTTGTATTCATACACAGAGCCCGGTGTATTGCGGGTGGTTAACCACTCTTTATATTCTTTGCCGGGCCGATCGGCCCAATCGGGTTTACCCCAGAGTGTGCCCTGCCAATCGCTGTTTTGTTGGAGCATTTGCCGCCAAGTAATTACTTTGTTATGCGGAGTGTTGAACGGTTCAATCAAATCAGATTGTGTAAACTCATCGGCCTTATTGGTTGTGCGAATGGGATTGTACAACAAAATAGGTGGCACATAGGCATGCACCGGTTCATCAATATTGCTAATCAATCCCCGATCGTAAGCCAAACCCACTACGGTAGCCAGAAAACTTTTGGTTACGCTGTTCACAATATCAATGCGATACGGATCTCCCCACTCGGCAATCACGTAGCCGTTCTTAATGATAATACCGGATTGATCGCCCCGATCCTTCAACGGTCCGATGGCTTCACCAAACGGCTCGCGCCCGAATGAACGATAATGATTTAATTTCAGCTCACGCGGAGCAAGCGTTTCATTTGCCTTGGCAAAATCAATGGCTTGCTTTAGTAGCTTGGCATCCATCCCTACTGCTGCGGGTTCTTGCTGGTGCCATTCCTTGCCGGGATAATAAACTGACGGTGTTGACTTCTTTGGCTTTTGGGCGAAGGAGAAGATTGAAGACAAACACGAAATGAGGATAATAAGATTCTTCATGAAAGAGTTTACAATTAAAGGTATTGAAAAAGGCTGTGTTAGAATACATTTTTGGTTCGATAGCATCCGCCATGAATAACCTCACAACTGGTTCACACAAATACTTATCATAAAAAGAAAAACCCCGGCCTCAACAGCCAGGGTAGTTCCGGTTTAGGTTAGGATTGTTCTCTTAGTTAATCCCACTTCAGTTCAGAGTCAACTGCGGGGGTTCCGTTTACTTCTTCTTTGTCGCGGTGGTGATCGAACGCATCGAAATCCACACCGGGCATCAATTCAGTTTTAACATGGTTTACGGTGTTGTTCAAGGCCTCCAGAAACTTGTTAAAATCTTCCTTGTAAAGAAAAATCTTATGCTTTTCGTAGGTAAACCCTTCATCGTCTTTATTAAACCGCTTTTTACTTTCCGTAATGGTTAGGTAAAAATCGTTGGAGCGCGTTGACTTCACGTCAAAAAAATACGTGCGCTTACCGGCCTTCACTTTCTCAGAGAAAATCTCTTCTCTTCCATTGTTCTTGTTCTCTTCCACAATCAGGTACAGTTAGGTTTTGGTAATTAGGTTAAATCGAAGGTAAGAGGAAAATCCTGCCGTGCAAAGCTTGCACCCTGTTTTTGACCTGAAAATGTGCTGAAAGTGAAATAAAGTGCTGGATTTTTTCCATTTTTCGGAAGTGGATTTGCGCGTGGATGACATTCGGTTAGCTGGCAGTCTGGAACTGTTGGCCAAACAACTGGTGGAGGGGTTTATTACAGGCCTCCATAAATCACCTTATCATGGTTTCTCGGTTGAGTTTGCCGAACATCGCCTGTACAACGAAGGGCAAAGCCCCCGCCACATCGATTGGAAAGTATTTGCCCGTACCGACCGGCTCTACACCAAACAATATGAAGAAGAAACCAACCTGCGTTGTGTACTTGCGTTGGATTGTTCTTCGAGTATGCACTACCCGCAAGGCAAACACACCAAACTTCATTTCAGTATTTATGCAGCTTCGGCTTTGGCAAAGTTGCTTACGCGACAGCGCGATGCAGTCGGGCTGTGTCTCTTTGCCGATAAGATTGAAGAATTTACACCCGTTAAATCTACTGCCTCGCATGTAGATAAATTGTTTACTCTATTGGAGAAACGGGTTAAGGCCGATGTCGTACCAGGCAAAGGAACAAGAGTAGCCGAAGTGTTGCATGAAGTTGCAGAAAAGACACATCGAAGATCGCTGGTGATTATCTTTAGCGATATGTTTGATGGCGGTAACGATGAAGAAATCTTTAAAGCCCTGCAGCATCTTAAACATAACAAACACGAAGTAATCCTCTTTCATGTTACCGATCATACAACCGAACTTTCATTTCAGTTTGATGAACGACCTTATGAGTTTGTAGATCTGGAAAGTGGCGAGAAACTGTTACTCAATCCACAGGAAATTAAAGATCGTTACGAAAAAGAATTAGCGGCTTATCACGCCAATCTGAAAATGCGATGCAACCAGTTGAAGATTGACTTTATTTCAGCCGATATTAATACCGGGTACTTTGATGTATTGCAGGCTTATATGATTAAGCGGAGTAAGATGCAGTAGTTTAGTCTAAGGGGTAATCAGTAAATCGGTAAACTGTATTCGGTATGAACTTACCAGAAGCCAGCAACAAGCAACCAGTTACGCCTG
The DNA here is from genome assembly GCA_003537495.1 of Cytophagales bacterium. GTDB lineage: Bacteria > Bacteroidota > Bacteroidia > Cytophagales > Cyclobacteriaceae > ELB16-189. The sequence goes on from DPSB01000641.1 coordinate 4,064, forward strand.
CAGTTGCTCGTTATGCAACCACGCCTTTTTAGCGGTTAGCTCTTCTTTGCTTTCCACCATGTCCGGATCGGGCACACAGCAATCCACAGGACAAACCGCTGCACATTGAGGTTCTTCGTGGAAACCAGTGCATTCGGTACACTTGCCCGATACGATATAATAAAACTCATCGGACACTGGCGATTGAGCCGACTTAGCATCTACGGTAGAACCGTCTTCTAACTCAACCGCGGTAAGGGCAGTTCCTCCGGCCCAGTTCCACTCGCGGCCACCCTCGTAAATAGCAGTATTCGGGCATTCCGGTTCGCAAGCCCCACAATTAATGCACTCTTCCGTTATCTTTATCGCCATGGCGGTTTAATCAGATTTTCTACTTTTGCCGCAAAAATACGGCTACTTAATTCATTACACAAACAGGTTAACGGCCTTAAAAGTTTACACTGAATGACTTTAGAACAGCGAATAAATGCATTTTCTGCACTGGGCAGCCGAATCAGCAGCCTGAACAAGACCGAACGCGAACAAATTTATCAACATGCAAGTTTAGTCAACGGTTGGTTTACACCTACTTCGGTACAAAACGCATTAGATGGAATTGTCTTGTTCCTTAACAAGGAAACACTGCAAAACTGGACCAGCCGCTACCCTACTCCTTCTTCCGAAAAGGTGGTGGGTATTGCGATGGCGGGAAACATTCCGTTGGTTGGTTTTCACGATTTACTTTGTGTATTGATTAGCGGCCATCGGGCGCTTATCAAACTTAGTTCGCAAGATGCCTTGATTGAAGTGATGATTAAGTGGCTGATGGAAATTGAACCGGGCTTTGCCGATAAGATTACCATTGCAGAACGTTTAAACGCAGCCGAAGTAATGATTGCCACAGGCAGCGATAATACCTCGCGTTATTTTGAATATTACTTTCGAAACAAACCGCATATCATTCGTAAAAACAGATCATCGTGTGCCATTATTATGGGCGAAGAACCCAACGCTACTTTAGCTGAATTAGGTAAAGATGTGTTTACCTACTTTGGCTTGGGTTGCCGCAATGTGGCTAAAGTATTTGTGCCTGAAGAGTATACGTTCACCAACCTGCTGGATACCTGGCAACCCTATCAGGAGATTATTCACCATCATAAGTATGCCAACAACTACGATTACCAGAAATCGATTTTGCTTGTAAACCAAACTCCTTTTTTCGATAATGGATTTGTATTACTTACCGAAAGTTCAAACCTGGTATCGCCTATCTCGGTTTTGTTTTATGAACGTTATCTCGATCAGCAAGATCTGCAACAGAAACTTCAATCGCATGCCGATAAGTTGCAATGTATAGTATCGGCTAATGGCTGGTACGCAGGCAGTGTTCCGTTTGGCAAAGCACAACAACCACAGGTTTGGGATTATGCTGATGATGTAGATACGATGAGATTTCTGGCTTCGTTTTAGGGTAACGAAACTGCCAAAGAAGAAATCATCTTGGTGGGGTGCTCGGCTCCCCTCCTTCGGAGAGGGCCGGGGGGTGAGATCAATTCCCCCGCATAATCTCCACCCAGCCTGTGTACTTCTCACCATCTACTTGTAGCTGGTAAAAGTAAACGCCATCTATGGCATCATTACCATTCCAATCGTTTTGGTAATTGTTGCTGGAGAATACTTGCTTACCCCAGCGGTTAGTAACAACCAGCTTGGCATTTGCCGGTAAATTCCGTATTTCAAAGCTATCATTCGAGCCATCACCATTTGGCGTAAATATGTTAGGCACATACAATCCGCAACCAAAAGCTGGTTCACTAATAATAGCTTCGCGAAAAGCAGAAGCAATAACTCCTACGCATGTATTTACGGCTGTTTGATTTTGTGTAAGTTGTACCCGATAGGTTCCCAATGGCAAACCGGAAATAACAAACAACCCACTCGCTGCCTGATCGGTAGTTATGGTTCCGGTCTGAACATCATCCCCATTCAAAAGCACCGTATAGGTAAAATCGGTATTTGCCGAGCCAATGATTCCGGTTAAGTTTATCGAACCATCTGTTTCAATACAGTTGTAGGCTGTTGTTGCAATAGCAAAGTCAACCGGATCGGGTGTTCCGGAAGGCAAAATGTCGAAGAAGCCAGTTTTAATACAAGCAGGTGTTGTATCATCGCCATACGCAATGGTAAACGTGTAATTGCCTACCGGTAAATCAACAAACTCAGGATTGTTAAGCTGAGTCCTGGCAATCGGTCCATTAATATCTATCCGAACACCAATTATATTCACAACCGGCTCTACTGGATTTATATCAAAAAACACCTTGCCATCCGGAAGCAAAGCCCCACAGGTTGCCGGGGTTTCAACAGGAGTAATAACTACCGTTGCACAATTATTAACTGGCGCGCACAGCGGATCGCCACTGGGTAACACCGTTACTGAAACCACGCTAACCAATTGACCGGAACATGATCCTAAACTGGCAAATACATTAAACGTTGTACTGGTTGTTAAACCACCGGTTGGCAAACTTAGCGTTGAACCAGCACCTACCACAGCAGCACCAATAGTCGAGTTATCGATGTTGTTGCGCAGTTGGTAACTAACGCCCACTTCGGCATTGGCAACCTGAATGGCTGTTGATGCACCAAAACAAATAGTTGGACTTAATGTAGAAACTGCAAGTGATAAATCTGGAGAAGGATTAACAGTTAAGGTAGTAATCGTATTCAATTTTGCTGCACACGAAACATTTGAAGCCAACACAGCCACATCAGTTGTAGTGGTTAATGTGCCTGTAGGGATTATTAGGGTAGCACCGGTTCCTGCAAACACTGTTGATAGTGGGCTATCATCGGCATTATTCAACAACTGATAATCCACTCCTACTTCGGAGTTCGCAATATTTATGTTTGTACCACCACCGGCACAAAACACGGTTTGATCTGCTGTTACCGCTAAAGTTAAAGTAACTGCACCAGCTACATTTACCGTAACGGTTGTGGTTAATTCAACCGCTGGACAAACACCACCTGTTGCCAATACATTAAATGCAGTAGTGCTTGCTAATGCTCCGGTAGGTAATGCAATAGTTCCACCAGTACCGGCAACGGGCACACCTATATTGCTATCATCTGCATCATTTCTTAGCTGGTAACTAACACCTGCTTCTGAGTTATTTACTAAAATAGAAGCATTACCACCTGTACACAGCGTAGCAACCGGGCCGGTAACCGTTAATGCCGGATTAGGATCCACATCTACATCTACAGTTACCTGATTGGTAAGTTCAATTGAACAAGTTCCGTTTGAAGCGAGAACATTAAAAGTAGTTGCTGTAGTAAGCACTCCTGTTGAAATGGTAATAGTACCACCAGTTCCGGCAACAGGAGCTCCAATAGCTGAATCATCGGCATCGTTTCGAAGTTGATAGGTAACACCATTCTCTGAACCTGCAACCTGAATACTAGAACTGGTGCCTTCACAAATGGGCGATACAGTAGCGGTTACGGTAAGGCCTGCATTAATCGCTCCGGCTACGGTAACTGTAACGGTTGAAGTTAATTGAACGGGAACACAAACTCCGCGTATTGCCAACACATTAAATGTTGTGGTTGCAGCAAGCGCACCGGATGGCAAGGCAATGGTACTTCCGGTTCCGGCTACAGCCGATCCGATCAAGCTGTTGTCAGCGTTGTTGCGGAGTTGATAACTCACACCGGTTTCTGAGGCAGCAACTTCAATATCACTGGTTCCGCCAGCGCAAACGGGACTTATGGTTGCGGTAACGGCTAACGCTGCTGATGGCGCATCGTCAACAGAAATTATTACTGAAGTAGCTGAAACTGTACCCGTGCAGTTTACATCTGATACGGATACAAGTGTGTACGTGGTAGCGGTTGTTGGACTTACTGCAATTGTTGCCGGGCTTGTAGCCGATGCTGCCGCGAATGTGGTTACTCCATCTGAATACTCATAGTTCCATGGCCCGGTTCCGGTAAATGTAAAAGTTAAATTTGTGCTTTGGCCATTGCATATACTCACATCTCCAGAAATGATAGCAGTTGGTAATGCAATTACTGTTAGCGTAACCGGGGTAGCAGGACTTGCGCAACCACTTATTGTTTCGGTTACGAATACTGTTCTGCTCACCGCTGCAGCGGAACTAAATCCAAGTTGTGCATTGGTAGGGCTAACACCAGTTGTTAATGGTGTTGTCAACCCGGCATCGCTGTACCAGGTATAGGTACTACTGCCTCCGGGTGTCGTTACAAATGGAGGAACGATTGCATCACCAACGCAATAGGTAGCAGGCGCAAAAGTGATAGCCGGTGATGTTGGTATTGCATTAACAATTAACGTTACAGAAGTTGCTGTACTTTCGCAACCTGATCCATTTATCTCAGTAACAAACAAAGTAACAGTGTTTGCCGTTGCGCTACTGAAACCTAATGCCGCATTGGTTGGGTTAGTTCCCGTAGTTAGTGGTGTAGTCAAGGCGACATCGCTATACCACGTGTAGGTATTAAAAGGCACCGGACTTGTTATTGTTGGAGGTGTTATGGTGGCGCCCACACAATAGGTTGAAGGATTAAAAGTAATAGCCGGAGGTGGTGTAACTGAGTTTACTGTTAACGTGATACTGGTTGATGGGCCTTCGCAGCCACTGGCATTGGTTTCGGTTATAAACACCGTGCGGGTATTGGCAGTAGCACTGCTAAAACCTAATAAAGCATTAGTTGGTGATGTGCCTGTAGTTAACACTGCTGTTAAACTTGCGTCACTATACCACGTATAGGTGCTTCCTCCTACTGGTGCATTTACACTTGGCGGAGTAATGGGTTCGCCAACACAATAGGTTGATGGAGTAAATGTGATGGTTGGTGCAACTGGAACTGCGTTTACCGTTAAGGTAACCGGTGTTGCCGGTCCAATGCAGTTGCTACTGTTGGTTTCTGTAACAAATACAGTACGTACCAAAGGAGCAACAGAGTTAAATCCCAAATCCAGATTGGCTGGATTAGTACCTGTAGTAAGCACTACCGTTAACCCGGCATTATTGTACCAGGTGTATGTACTGCCTGCATTTGGTGTTGTAATTAGCGGTGGTGAAACAGCATCGCCCACACAATAACTGCTTGGACTAAAGGTAACAGCTGGAGCAACTGGTACTGCACTTACGGTTAACGTAATACTGGCTGAACTCCCCTCGCAACCGCTGGCATTGGTTTCAGTTACAAACACGGTGCGCACAACGGGAACTGCACTACTAAAACTAAGCAATCCATTGGTTGGAGCAGTTCCTGTTGTGAGTATAGTGGATAAGCTGGCATCGCTATACCAGGTATAAGTGCTTCCGCCTACAGGCGCATTGATGGTGGGCGGTGTAATAACATTCCCAACACAATAAGTAGATGGATTGAAATTTACTACTGGTGCGCCCGGAATCGGGTTTACGGTTAAGGTTACTGCAGTAGCGGTGCTGGTACAATTGCTACTGTTGGTTTCGGTTACAAATACGGTTTTAGTTGCCGGTGCCGCGCTACTAAAACCTAATTGAGCATTGGTTGGTGTGGTCGTTGCGATCAACAATGTGT
>DPSB01000196.1 GCA_003537495.1 Cytophagales bacterium
AAGATGGTTACCCGGCAACATTGGCCAAAGTAAGTAAGACTGGTTTAGTTTGGAGTCTTCCTTATAATCTGGAGCAAAAGCCTTCCGAAATTCTGTACAGTGCCGACACCGGAGAAGTGATGATTAAACTTCCGATGCCGACAGGTGAACAGAAATTGTTTGTACTTGATAAGTACGGGAAGAAGATTCAGTAACTGAATAAGGCCACTGATTCACAGATTTAGAATATACTTATAACCATTGAATCAGGTGGCAATTATTACTGGGTTGGATCTTTAAACGGTTTAACTTCACTCAATACCTTAACATTATTCTTGCGATTGATATCAGCCAAGCGTTGGCTCGGATCAATTTCAATTGATTTTATATCGGCAACTTTGCGACTAACCTGTACTGTGTAAGTAGGGTATACCCAAGGCCACTCAGGTAAACCTGTGCGCTTCATTGTTTTATCTTCAACAGGTTTAGTACCAAGTTGTTCATTTAACGGAATGTAAAACAATTCCTGGCTACCATCTTGATAAGTTACAACCAGATCAACCGGCATGGGAAACTCACCCACACGTTGAAGTTCTACCATAGTATTACCATTTACTTCGGTAACAGAACCTACACCATAATCAATGCGCTTGGTAGTCTGGATCCAATACCGGTAATACCAATGCAATTGCTGACCGGAAACTTTCTCCATGATTCTTAAGAAATCGTTGGGCTCCGGATGTTTCATTTTCCAGGTGTTGTAATAACGCTTCATGCCCTTGTAAAAAGCTTCATCGCCAATCAGGTATTTAAGTTGTTGCAGAAAAACCGCACCCATACTATAGGCTGCAGTACTGTAAGCGCGATTGGTAGTATAATGATCGGAATGTTGTGTTGCTACTTCTTGTAGCCCACTGTTTACCAAACCAAAATAACTCGCATAGCTGCCGGTATGTGTGTTGGGTTGGTTGGTGATTGAATTCAACGCTTCATCACTTGCAAAGTCGGTAAAACCTTCATCCATCCACGAATAAAGTGCTTCGTTAGAGGCGAGTGTCATCTGGTACCAACTATGGGCAACCTCGTGTGCCATTACACCATTTAAACCGGCCTGACTTCCTTCGCCCAGGATCAACGTACACATGGGGTACTCCATGCCACCATCACCACCTTGAATGATAGAGTATGTATCAAATGGATATTGACCAAAAGTTGCGCTTAAGAATTGAAACACTTTTACAGCAACAGGTTCCATATTCTTCCACGTGTTGGCAGTGCGTTCATTTTTCTGATAGAAAAAGTGTAGGGTAGGGCCGTTTGGTACTTGCTGTATATCGTGGGTATAGTCCGGATCGGCAGCCCATGCAAAATCAATTACATCTTTGGCCTCAAAATGCCAGGTGAGATTTCCTTGTGGCCGCTTAACAGTTGAACCCGACTTTTCATAACCATGCCCGATTGCTTCCGGGTTTTGCAACTTACCGGTTCCGCCAATTACAAATTTTGGATCGATGGTAATCTTCACATCAAAATCGCCCCACACACCATGAAACTCGCGCGCCACATATTGATAGGCGTGCCAGCCTTGATGATCATATTCAGCCAGTTTAGGATACCACTGTGTCATGGAGTAGGCAATACCCTCGCGGTTGTCGCGGCCCGATCTGCGGATTTGCACCGGCACCTGCGCTTCGAAAGTCATTTCGAATGTTGTTTTGGTTTTAGGAAGAATGGGTTTTGCCAAGGTTACTTCCAGAATGGTTCCGTTTACTTTATAGGTAGTTGCCTTGCCATCTTGTTTTAATGATTGAATGTGTTGGTAGCCGATTTCATTTGGAGCCAGTTTTGAAATACGGTCTGTTACCCTGCGATCAGGATCGGCAATGGTGCGCGAACGTACATCCATCATGCTGCCCGGTTGAAAGGCATTGAAGAAAAGATGGTAGTACACTTTGGTAAGTGTATCGGGTGAGTTGTTGTAGTAAACCAGTTTCTGATCACCACTTAATTTATGATTCTGTGTATTGAGTTGCACGTTCATAGCATATTCCACGCGCTGTTGCCACCGGTAATCCTGAGCCGACAGAGAGGTGCTAAATGCGATGAGCAAAAGTCCGAAAGACAATTTCATAATTAGGTTAAGATTAATCGCCTTAAAATATTAAAAGCAGATTTATGAACAAACCACTTTTACAGGAAGGTTAAAATTGTATTCTTTTTGAAACACTGGCAGAAATGTAGCCACTGCTTTCCAGTGTAATGGGTTCGTTTGGTAAAGCCAGTGGTATGTTATAGGTATAACTTACCAGAAAAGTCCAGTTTTTGATAGTAATAGAGATTGGAGCTGAAAAGGAATAATTAAGAACTCCGAAGTGCGTGGTTTCCTGTTCGTAGTACAATGGCATTTTTCTTCGTATTCGGTAAATAATTCCAAGTAAGGTTCTGGCATACGGAATCAACTCTGTAATTTGCTCACTTCCATAGAGTACTGATGCTGTAGGATAAAACGCAAGACGATTTATCCGACCCAGCTTTTTCTTGTCAAAATTGAGCATCAACGAAGGATTAATCCGGTGAGCTCTTTTATCACCAAAAAAAAGTTGATAGTCTAATCGTAGTGTTACCCACTTAATATCGAAGAAGTTGGATAGTCCCACACTGTTTTTGTAAGCGATGTAGTCGTCTTCGCCCAGGCTTGAATACATATAGCGATTGTATTCGGCCATTACCGACCACCATGGGGTAGGGCTGTTCATGTAACCTGCTGATACTACAGTCAGGTAATATTGCGGATCATAGTCTTTGCTATAATATCCTGTGTAATCGGCATAAAGTCCCGACTTATGATAATAAGAAATT
>DPSB01000422.1 GCA_003537495.1 Cytophagales bacterium
TCAAAATACATTCCGGCCTTTGCCAACGCAACTGTGCTGGATAAATTCAATGCAAAAGATAGCAGCTATACATCAGTTCCTGCAAAACGACAAATAACAATTCGTGATTTATTAACGCACACTTCGGGTATTGGGTATGCCCAAATTGGTAGCCCCGAAGACAATGCCATTTATGCTAAAGATAAAATCACAGCCGGCCTGGATGTTTATGACGATACGTTGGAAGATGCCATAAATCGATTAGGTGCGCTGCCATTAATGCATAACCCCGGTGAGCGTTGGACATACGGACTAAATACCGATGTGTTAGGGCGATTGGTTGAAGTGTGGTCGGGAAAAACATTAGATGAATATTTTAGCACGCACATCTTCAAACCCTTGGGTATGAATGAAACTTATTTTAATGTGCCTGAAGATAAAGCCGATCGTGTAGTAAACTTTTTTACCGTTAACAAAGATGGAAAGTTAGAAAAAGCCTCCGGAGGTTTAGGTACCAACATCGACTACCCTACCCGTAAAACAAGTTACTTCTCGGGCGGTGCCGGACTCTCCTCAACCATTTACGATTATGCCATCTTTTTACAGATGTTGTTGAATGGTGGTGAATATAATGGCGTGCGACTGTTATCGCGCAACACCATCCGCATGATGACGATGAACCAGATCAACGACCTTGCCTTGGGTGACAACAAGTTTGGGCTAGGTTTTGCAATTCAAACAGAGAAAGGTTCGGCAATGCAACCACTCTCAGAAGGATCGTATTCATGGGGTGGTGCTTTTTCTACAACGTACTGGGTAGATCCAAANNTAGATGCATTTTTTACGGACCGTATTTTTAAACCGTTGGGCATGAACGATCCTTATTTTAATGTTCCGGAAGATAAAGCTGCACGAATAGTTAACTTTTTTACGGTTAACAAAGACGGAAAACTTGAAAAAGCTTCTGGTGGTTTAGGTACCAGCATAGACTACCCTACTCGTAATAAAACATATTTCTCGGGCGGTGGCGGACTATCCTCTACGATTTACGATTACGCCATCTTTTTACAGATGTTGCTGAATGGTGGTGAGTACAATGGTGCGAAGTTACTAGCGCGCACTACCATACGCATGATGACCATGAACCAGATTGGTGATTTAAGTCTTGACAATAATAAGTTTGGTCTTGGTTTTGGCATAACAACCGAAAAAGGATCGTCAATCACGCCACATTCAGAAGGTTCTTACTGGTGGGGTGGTGCATTTTCTACAACCTATTGGGTAGATCCAAAAGAAAAAATGGTTGTGCTGATGTATCGGCAGATGTGGGGCGCACACGATGATGAAATTGGCGGCACGTTCAACACATTGGTTTACCAGGCACTAAACGATTAAGAGATGTATAGGATACTCTTAATCCTTCTTACATCAAATCTTGTTGCCTATACACAGCCATTCGCTACGTATACCAACAGCATTGGTATAGAGTTTATAGAAGTGCCAGCCGGAAGTTTTACAGTTGGAAAGTTTGAACCCACCACCTCGCAGTTTGGCTTTCTACAACAATACCGCAAAGATGAAACCGATGAAATGGGTTTACCGAAACTTAAAGGCAGCGATTACGAAGCCGCTAAGCAATTTGCTTTACGCGATGCGCGTACGGGGTTTGAGGTAACGATTTCAAAACCGTTCTACATCGGTAAGTTTGAAGTAACACAGGCCCACTGGAAAAAAATTATGGGCACAAACCCGGCACACTTTCAAGGAAACAACATTGCAGACAACACCGACAACTATCCGGTTGAAAGTATAACCTGGAAAGAAATCCAGCTATTCATAAAAAAACTTAATCAACTTGAAAAAGGTAAAGCCGTGTATCGATTGCCTACTGAGTTTGAATGGGAATATGCAGCGCGTGCCGGAAACAAAGATGACATTGCCTGGAATGAAATAAATGAAACCGCGCATATTGCTAAACTAACGCCACAAGCTGTCGGGCAAAAAAAACCAAATGCCTGGGGGCTGTACGATATGTTGGGTAATGTGTGGGAATGGGTAGCTGATTACTACAACGAAAAAATCTTTGCCGATCCGGTGCCTCCCAAAAAAGCGAAGCAACATGTATTGAAAGGCTCATGCTTTTATGGTGATGTAAAAAACGCAACGTACATGACACATGCCGGTGGGCCGGGAAGTGGATATGATACAGGGTTTAGGTTAGTAGTTGAATTAGTAAAAGGTGATCGGTGATCGGTGATCAGTAATCGGTATTCAGTAAGCAGTATTAGGTGTCTAATCGAAATAGTTTAGTCAAAACAAACCAGAAACCAGTAACGAGAAACCAGAAGCCAGAATAATGAAACTCATCTCTATAATTATCATCAGTCTATTCAGTACACTTTGCTGCGCACAAATCCCGAAAGGATTTAAATCCTTATTCAACGGAAAGAATCTGAAAGGCTGGCATGTAAGTCGCACCACGCACCAAGGCACTACGCCAAACTTTTATGTAGAAGATGGCACTATTGTAGCCAGTCAAGAACCGTTTGGACAAGGAGGAATTTTGTTAACCGATAAACGCTTTCGCGATTTTGAGTTGTACATCGAGATCAAAATTGATTCGTTCGCGAATGGTGGAATTTTTCTGCGCTCCAACGAAGGTGGTGCAGCCTATCAGATTGAACTGGTACTTCCAGGCGATACAGGTGATCTACTGGGCGAACGTACTCCTGTAAGTGTATCGGGCAAAGCAACCAAATTAAATGAAGTATGGAAAGCAGGCGACTGGAATTCATTTCGCATTCGCATGACGGGGGAAATTCCAAAAGTCACATTATGGATCAACAATGTAGAAATGTACAGCGTACAACAAACTAAAAATGATTTTATAGCCGGTGCTGTTGAGGGCATGATTGCGTTGCAATGTCATTGGACAGCCGTATATGCACCCGAGGCTAGTGGTGGGATGCCACTAAGCTCATGGATACCAAATGCAAAACATCGGTATAGAAATATTGGAATCAAGGAGTTGTAATAAAAAGTTCAAGTCACAAGCGTGACGCTTGCGACTGGGTAAGGGCAACGTGACTTAAATTATTTCATATGTTTCAACTGGATATTTCTATACTCCACTTTCATAGGCGGCCCCACATGTACCTGCATGCCCAACAAGCCTTTGTCTTTTCGGTTAACAGAATCATTATCCGTAACATCGCTCATCAACACTCCATTTACATAATGTTGAAGTCGGTTGGCTTTAATAACCAAGTGGAGTTCGTTCCAGTCTTCGGGTTTGATGACTTGTTGCAACGAATCACGATTCAACTCTTTCACCACCTTGGTACTCACCCACGCATTATTCTTTATGGGTTCTGTACCGCTGGTTGCACTTACTAATGTGGTTTGTCCGCGATAGGCTAAAGTAGTTCTACCCCGCTCTTCATAATTCTGACCGGTGTATCGGTTCATCCCATCAATGTCGGCCTGGTAGCCTTTCAAGGCAAATGGTACTCCTTCAAATGTAATACTGCGATAGTTTACTCCGCTGTTTCCATTTTTGCTGATTTTAAATTGAAGCTTCAATTCGAAATCTGCAGGCTCTCCACCCTTCCAGATAATAAACGTATTCGACTTTAATAATTTATCGGGTGTTATCTCTCCTACCAGGTTTCCATTCTCCACGCGCCAATAGGTTGTATCACATTCCCAACCATTCAAGGTCTTACCATCAAAGATTGGAACGAAGCCATTTTTCTTTTGAGCTGCCAGTGAAAGTGAAATTAGTAGACTTAGAGTCATCAAAAAATACTTTGTCATCGCGGACAACGTTCCGCGATCCCCATATTCTGTGCGTAAACAATGGGATGCCGGAATAAATCCGGCATGACA
>DPSB01000563.1 GCA_003537495.1 Cytophagales bacterium
TTTCTTAAAGGAGCTGCACCAGAGGGTTGAGATTTCCGTCCATCAATCAGCATTAGCCTGGTATCGAACGAAGTTCCTTGACGGGAATAGAGTTTGGAGCCATCAATGGGAATGACATCGACTACATTATATCTGCTGAAGAGGTAGTTAAAAAAGAATCTGTTCTTTCCTTTTTGAATTCTTCCTTTCTTGTCATAGCGTGTATGTCCTCCGATAATGATTGCGGCTTTACCATTATCCTTCATACAATCCAGGGCACGTAAGGCCATTAAGTGATCAAGCACTTCAATAGTAAAGGTCTCGTACTTGACTTCCCTATCTAAAAGTCCGAACGGAGGATTCGTTATAACTGCATCAAACTTCTTTTCAAAACCTTTGAAAGGATTTGTGGCATCTTGATTTAATACTTGTCTGTAACCCTGGTCAGCTAAGTTCGATCTTCTTAACTCATCAATTTCATTGACAATTACTCTGGAAGGATTTGCAGCAATGGTAAGCAGACCATTTCCGGCAGAAGGCTCAAACACTGAAACGTTCTGATTTGCATTAGTAAAAATTCCGGCAAGAAATGAAATGGGAGCAGGAGTACTATATTGTTGCAATAAGATACTCTGGCTTGTTCGGTGAGAAATATTAACCTGGCTTTTGTAAAGCTCAACGATGCTCCAATATTTTTCTTCAACCGTTAATGATGAGAGTGAAATGCTTCTTGCTTTCAGTACGATTGCAAGTTCAGTGTATTCTTTTACCTCAGATTTATCAGTGATTCCGTAAGACGAGGCAATGCGCTCAATAGATTTTCTATTGTGCTTATTCTTTGCATCCAACTCGTTGCGAACGTGCTGAAGAAATTGTGCCTTTATGATTGTCCTTTCTTTCACCCTACCAAATGTAGAATGGGGACTAAGTGAGGGTTAAGGATTGTAAAGGATAATGAATGATGGTAAATGATTATTAACGATTTAATGTGATTATTAGACATTTTTGATCGAACAGAAACTTTATATTTAAGTATTTGCTTAAATAAGTAAACCTTTGTTTATTTGTTCCGTTAAGTCGCTTACAAACAATCAAAATATGGAGAAAAATACCTGTATTCGCGTTTTTGCCGATCAGAACCAAATAAAACAGTGCAGGGATAAAGTTTTGGCAAATGCCAAATCTTTCTCCCAGCTCGGAAATATTCTCTCCCTTGCAGGAAATGAAGTGAGGCTTAAAATTCTCTACCTGCTCGAAGAAGAAAATGAACTTTGTCCTTGTGATTTGAGCGACATTCTCGGCATGAGCGTTCCTGCCATTTCTCAGCATCTTCGCAAACTCAAAGACGGCAATATCATTGAAGCACGCAAAGTTGGTCAGACTATTTTTTACTCACTTCGGTCTGAAAACTTGAAGATTCTAAAGCCTTTTTTCAAGACCATTGATCAGATGAATCAAAATACTATCTCAATATGAAAACTGAAAGTCAAAAGGGTTGGGTATTGGGCGTAGCTGCTGCTGTAGCTGCTTCCTTATGTTGCATCACACCAGTGCTAGCCTTAGTGGGCGGAATTAGTGGAATCGCTTCATCCTTTTCGTGGATAGAACCTTACCGACCTTATTTAATAGGGGCGACTGTGCTGGTATTTGCCTTCGCTTGGTATCAAAAATTAAAGCCACGAAAAAAGGAAGAAATAAATTGCGAATGTGAAACTGAGGAAAAGCCTTCCTTCTGGCATAGTAAGACTTTTCTTAGTGTCATTACGGTCGTTGCCACGTTGATGATTTCGTTCCCTCATTATGCGCATATTTTTTATCCGAAGAGCCCGGTAGCGAATGTTGTGATCGTTGAAAGTAATAATGTACGACAAGTGGAATTGAAAATTTCTGGCATGACTTGTCAAAGCTGTTCAGAGCATGTGAACCATGCTTTAGATGGGGTTCCCGGAGTTCTGGAGCACAATACCTCTTATGAGCAAGGCACAAGCTTAGTAAAGTATGATGCAAGCAAATCCACGAAGGAAAAACTGGTAGAAGCTGTGAATGCTACCGGCTACACTGTAACCGAGACAAAAGAATTAGAAAATTAGAACCATACATATATGAAAACACTTATCATTTCATTTTTGGCAACAGCTTTGATTTGCGGATGTTCGTGTAAAGCAGCATACGGACAAACACAAGAAAAACCATTTGGTACAGTTAAAACAAAAGTTGTAGAACTGACTGTTACGGGAATGACTTGCCAGGGTTGTGCTGATCATGTTACTACTGCGCTTTCCAAAAAAGCAGGTGTAGTAAAATCTGATGTTCAATTTACTAGTAACTCGGCTACAATTACATACGACCCATCTACCGTTAAGGAGGAAGAGATTATCCAAGCCATTGAAGAGACTGGCTACAAAGCAGAAGCGAAAACGGGTACCGCCAAAAAGGAATTAAAAAAGGAAGACCCTACCTCACACGCTTGCTGTGTTCCAAAAAAGAAAAATTGAACTATCGCTCAACGATAATAACACTATGACTGAAAATAAGAATGAACAGTTGGCAACGGTGACGTTGAAGATCGAAGGAATGACGTGTGACCATTGTGCTGTCTCAATAGAAAAGCGTTTTGCAGGAAAGGACGGGATCATAAATAAAAAGGTATCCTATGGAGAGAAAAAAGGTGACTTCACATTCAATCCCTCCATTATTTCGAAGGAAGAAATTATCAATACTATAAATGCTTCTAGAAGTTATCATGTAGTAGGAAACGGTTCAGAA
>DPSB01000366.1 GCA_003537495.1 Cytophagales bacterium
TTGAAACGGATTGCAGCCATTGGATTTATTGATCCGATCCGTAAAACGTATTATGATCGCATGCAAAGCAAAACAACATTGCTTGGTATAGAATTGAAGGTGTTTGATCAACTGGAAGAGGCAGTGCTCTGGATGGAATCTTTTATTAAAAAATTATGAGCCACGCATTTGTACGGGAAGGTGATGACCAAAGCTTGTCGGATATTTCTCCTACACTCCCGGCCTTAATCAACTTTCTCACACGCGAGAATAATGGAGTTCGCGTATATGAGAAAAAATTGAAACAGCGTGGTGACAAGCAAGTGCATGAAATGAGCAATGGATTGAGTTACACGAAAGATGATGGCCGCTGGTCGGTTATTGAACCATGATCTACCACATTATACCCGAAACTACCTGGAATGAACAACAAGCAGTTGAGTCAATCCACGTTCCATCGTTGCAAGCAGAAGGATTTATTCATTGCTGCACCAAACAGCAGGTTGAAGGCGTGTTGCACCGATACTTTCATGGACAAACTGGATTATTGATGCTGGAGATTGATGAACAAAAACTGGAAGCTGAACTGCGGTTTGAGAAATCCACCAACGATGAGTTGTTTCCGCATGTGTATGGCACGATCAACAAAAGTGCAATTCTTAGTGTTAAGCGGCTTGATGTTGAGTAGGGAAAATTATGCTTTTAAATAGTTGACAAGTTCATTGGCAGATTCGCATCCCACCTGATTCATCACTTGTTGCAACTGTGTTTTTAAAATGGCAATGGTATGATCACCACCTGCTTCGCCTAAGGCCGCTACACCATACATAAACGATCTCCCGAGAAACGTAAACTCTGCACCACTCGCCAATGCGCGGGCTACATCCGGCCCCGAACGAATGCCGCTGTCCATCATGATTTTGATTTTATGCTTATACTTTCTTTCAATAGGGATCAACGAATGAATACCAGATTCACCGGCATCAATCTGGCGGCCACCGTGGTTGGAGACGATGATACCATCCAGACCAAGTTGTACAGCCATTTCAGCATCGGCTTCGCTGGCTACTCCTTTCAATACCAGTTTACCTTTCCATTGATCGCGAATGGCCGAAATTTTTTCTTTGTTCAATCGACCGGAAAAAGTTTTATCCATAAACTGCCCAAGGCCTTTCATGTTCAAGCCTTTGGGTATGTATTTTTTTAGTGTCGCAAATTCGGGTGTGCCATGCAGCAACGCGTTGAGCGCCCACCTTGGTTTACCCATTATCTGCAGTATATTATTAAGTGTCATGTTGGGAGGCATGGCCAATCCGTTCCGGATATCACGCGGCCGAAATCCAAAGGAAGGAACATCGCACAGCAGAACCAACACATCGTACTTTGAATCTTTTAACCGTTGGATAATATCATCGCGCAACGCATCTTCAGCCGGATGATACAATTGAAACCAGGCTTTACCTTCGGTCAGTTCGCTTACGCGTTCAATGCTGGAAGTAGTAACCGTACTTAGTATAAATGGAATGTTATGCTGATGTGCAGCCTTCGCCAGAATCTCAGTAGCATTAGGCCAGATCAAACCTTGCAGTCCAACTGGGGCAATCCCGAAAGGTGCATCGTACACATGACCAAAGAGTTCGGTTTGAAGATTAACAGGCGGTGCTGGTTTTAGGTAAACCGGCACCAGTTCAACTTCGCGAAGTTCTTGTGTGTTTTTATTCAGGTTCACATCTTCATTGCAGCCGCCATCGAGGTATTCAAAAGCAAAACGTGGTATGCGGCCTTTGGCCTTCTGGCGTAAATCTTCAATGGAAGGATAATTTTTATTATAAGGCCAGCTCATGAATATTTTTTGACCAAGTTAACGATTTTGGATTGGCTATGAAGTTCATTTATAAAACTTGAAAAAAATCCCAACACCGCCTAAGCCATGTTGGGATTATGAAACTGCGTTACTAATTATCCTAATGCAGACTTACAAAACTCCAGGCACTTCTTCACTTCTTCAATGGGCGAAGAGCCTTCAGGTACTTTATACTCCAGTTCGATCGTAGCAGGGAAAGTGTATTTGTTATCCCGCATCAGGCGCAACACATCGGCAAGCGGTGTGTCGCCTGTTCCCCACGGCAGGTTATCACCACCATTGGCTTTACTCTTCCGATCTTTCATGTGCATGCTTACGATATGCTTGTTTTTCTCCTTCACAAACTCAAGCGCATTGGTATTGCCTGCTGCAATGTAATGGCCAAAGTCAAGGTTAAGGGCATTGGCCGGTGATTGCGATAGGGCAGTATCCCAGAAAGTAGGTGTTTGTTGCTCGTGGCCATGATACCCGATTTTCATTCCATACTTCTCGGCAGCCTTACCAAGTTTTAAAGTGTGCGCATCGTTACTCGGGTGTTCTAATGTAACATGCGTAGCACCTAATGCTTTAGCAGCGCGCAATCCATAGTCAATATCGGAATCAGAATTTTGCATACCGAATGCATCGGGTTTAAATGCATAAATATCGATGCCCGCTTTCTTATACATTTTTCCAAACTCTTCGAACTTGGTCATCGAAGCTTTTTGCCGCCATTCAGAAATTTCTGCACGATAGATTTTATTCTTTGCTTCCACATCTGCCAGGGTTTTCTTTTCTTCTTCGGTTAGCTCTTGTTGTTGCTGGCGTTTGCGCCAGATCGGGAGCATGGTACGAAAGTCAACCGGATTTTTGGGCGCACCGGCAAACGATTCGGCCGGGCCGCCCATTAATTCGATGTTGGTAATGCCGCATTGGCGAATGTATTCTAAAGTTGCTTCTGCACTTTGATCGGGTAAATCGCGGAACGAATAAGTAATTAGTCCTAACCGAACTCCTTTTACGGTTGAGCCTTTTTTGCCAAGGTTGTTGATGAAGTTGGGAATGGCAAAGGTTTGATTTGTGGCCAACATGGTGCCCGCGAGCAAGGTAGATGCTGCGCCAATAAATTTGCGTCTTGATGTTTTTAGTCTCATAGCTTTAGGGTTTAAAAATCACATCTGTTTTTTTTTGAATAATATGGGTCGCTCCTCTGGAGCTTATGAAATAAATAAAAATTTTCCGCCTACCATATGGTCATCCCTACGGGACTTCGATTAAGGAAATTCTAGCTCCGTAGGAGCAACCATATGGTAGAATCATAAATCATATTTTTTTAAGCCCCGTAGGGGCGACCTTATTTTTTATACTTCGTTACACGTTCATCCTGAATCACTCCCTTCCAGTTTAATCCAAAAGCAAAATCGTATTTATTGCTCTGGTCATCTACATGGCATTCCAGATCGTGGGCCACATCTTCGGCCTGCTTTTCTACCGTTTCCATATTGGCCGGCATCTGCAAGGGTAATAGTGCTGATGGTTCTGCATTGCCTGTCATTAAATCCAACAGCGCCTGATCTTGCACTCCGAAGTGTGCAAAAATTCCGTTGGCATTTTTTTCAAACTCTGAAAAAATCATAGGCGTATTCAGATTTACCGCAACGATTACCGGTTTGCCATTCATTTTTTTATAGGTATCGTTTATCATACCAAGGTCGGTAATATTTATCGCTTTATTCTTTTTGTTTTTGTAAGTGCGGTTGGTGGTTTTTTCAAGCGGATCGCCACCAGCAATACTTACTTCGCGGGCTTCCTTCGCGGTGTATTCGCCATATTGTAAGGAGATGGGTACATAACCATTGCCACCTTTTTCAGCGTCAGCTTTGCTGTAACCAATTCCGGTTTCAGGGCTGCTTACAAATACCAATGCATAATCGGCTTCCGCGGGATTATCGGTTACATTAAAATATTTTTTTACAATCTCGATGTTTACCGGGTATTCTAATTTCTCTGGTGTTTCCATGCCCAGAAAATT
>DPSB01000149.1:0-8068 GCA_003537495.1 Cytophagales bacterium
AGAAGTTCAACTTTAATCCAACACCCATTATGGAATTTTTTGAATTGATTCTGGTTTTGTCATTTGGACTGGGCATTCTGCTCCTGTTCACCATGTTTGTTACGGTAAGGCAAGGTACTATTGCAGTAGTAACTATTTTCGGTAAGTACAGACGCATTATGCGACCCGGTCTTAATATGCGGATTCCAGTAATCGAAAAAATCCTCACGCGGATTTCGGTACAAAATCAGTCGGTAGAACTTGCCTTTCAGGCCACCACCATCGACCAGGCCAATGTTAACTTCAAGGCTATGTTATTGTTTTCTGTTTTAAACCAACAGGAAGAAACCATTAGAATGTTGCCTTTAAGTTTATGGATGAACAAAGTTTTATGACGGCACTCGTTCGCACCATCGAAGGTTCCATTCGAAGCTTTGTGGCAACCAAAAAGCAGAGTGAGATTTTATCGTTGCGCACTGAAATAGTGCTGGAAGTTAAAAAGCAACTAGACCATACACTCGAAGACTGGGGTTATCACCTGCACGATTTGCAACTGAACGACATTGCCTTTGATGAAACCATTATGAAATCAATGGCTAAAGTTGTGGCATCAAATAACTTGCGGGCTGCTGCCGAAAATGAAGGTCATGCATTGTTGATTACGAAAACCAAAGCTGCCGAAGCCGATGGTAATGCTATTAAAATTGCAGCCGAAGCTGAAAAGATTGCCGCTCAACTTCGTGGACAAGGTGTGGCACTTTTCAGGGAAGAAGTATCAAAAGGTATGGCCCACGCTGCCAAAGAAATGCAACATGCCAACCTCGATTCATCTTTCATTTTGTTTTCGATGTGGACAGAAGCCATCCGTCATTTTGCTGAACACGGAAAAGGTAACACCATCTTTCTGGATGGATCAACAGATAGTATGAAACGCACCATGCAGGAATTGCTTTCCGTTAGCAAAGGAACTTTACCAATTGTAGAAGAAAAACAAAAGCCGGTTTAAGCCGGCTTTTGTTTTGATCATCCGCCCCAGGTAGTTGGGCTTATTGATTTTGCTGCTCGTAAAATATCGATACGACTTATCTGACCAATTAAAACACCATTTTCAACAACGGGCATTCTTCTAATGGGTGTATTCAAAAATTCAGTAGCCGCTTCCACCACGTTATTATTAGGCGACATGGTTTTTACTTCGCGTGTCATATAGTCGGCCACCTTCGGTTCGCTGTGTGGCTGATTATGGTAGGCCTGATCTACGATTATACGCAAACAATCGCGCTCTGAAATTATGCCTACAAGCTTACGGTTTTCATCCAGAACAGGCGCCCCGGAAATTCGTTTTTCAATCATAATGTTGATCACATCATTTATCGATTGATCAGGGCGTACAGTTACCAGATTATGTTGCTGCACCATGTACTTTACGATAGATTCGTACTTAGGCAAGCCACTGTTAAGCTCCTCCTTCGATTTGATTTCGGGTTTGAAATTCATGGTTGGTAGATTTTTAGGTAAAGAAATGTAGGCAATTATGTGCTAAGTTGAAAGCTTCACTTTGCCTGATGTAAGGAAAAAGCCGATTAATGACCGCTTCAAACGCTTCTGACCTCGTTAAAAATTCATTATTTTTAAAAGTTACCGAAAATCTATTGTTATGATTGATTCATCCGAGGTTAAAAACAATCCCAAATTATTGGTATTCGTGCCCCTGTTTTACACAGTATGGTCCGATTCCATTCTTACACCAAGTGAAGTATCTGTATTGGAAGGATTACTTAATTCTCAAAACTGGCTTAACGAAACAGAGCGCAAATTTCTACTTACTAAGATCGATCCTAAACAACCGCCTTCATTCGAAGAACTAAGCACCTGGAAAACTGCCATTTCGCAAGTAGCAAACGGATCGCAAACCCGCGAAACATTGGTGAATCTGGGGATAAAGCTTGCAAGCCTGCAAGGCGATGGCAGCATAAGCCAAACACTTGAACAAATAAGGCCTTCCCTTTCAAAGATAGAAACCACACTGGGGTTTATTAGCCACGAAGCTATCTTCAACTTTCAAGGTGGCCATAAAACCATTACTTCCGAACAAACCACTCAACGTAATTTTGATGTAGATGAACTGGCTAAAATCTTAGATGGTGATCAAGCCGATGTTATCCGCAAAGTAAAAACACTGTTGTCCGATCCGGAGTTTGCCTATGTAGGGCCTGGCGATCTGGATTTATATCGTAAGCAAGTACTACAATGGTGTAAGTTTTTGGCCGAGCAAGGTTATGGCGCAATGGCCTATCCGAAAGAATATGGTGGTGGTGGCGACATGCGTGCATACTTTACCATTATGGAAACCCTAAGCTATCATGATCTTAGTTTAGTAATAAAGTTTGGGGTACAGTTTGGACTTTGGGGCATGAGTGTTTATTTCCTGGGAACAGAAAAGCACCACGCCAAATACCTAAAAGATATCGGCAGTCTGGAACTTCCCGGATGTTTTGCCATGACAGAAACCAATCATGGCTCTAATGTAAAAGGCATTGAAACAACAGCTACTTACGATCGCGCAACCAAGACCTTTAACATTCACACCCCAAACGAATATGCCCGTAAAGAATACATTGGGAATGCAGCCTGCCACGGGCAGATGGCTACCGTATTTGCTAAACTTATTATTGATGATACGGATTATGGTGTAAGTGCGTTTATAGTTCCCTTACGCGATAAGAAAGGCAAAGTTCTACCCGGTGTGCGAATTAAAGATTGTGGCCGTAAGATGGGATTAAACGGTGTGGATAATGGTGTAATCTATTTTGATCATGTTATCATACCAAAAGAAAACATACTCGACCGCTTTGCTTCGGTTAACGAGGCCGGAAAATTTGAAAGTCCGATCTCGAGCGACAACCGGAGATTCTTTACCATGCTTGGCACACTGGTAGGTGGACGCATTGGTATTCCACGATCAGGTAACGCTGCGTCTAAATCTGGATTAACCATTGCTATTCGTTATGGCGATCAGCGCAGACAATTCGGGCCTGAAGGCGGCAGTGAAGTTCCAATCTTGAATTATCGAACCCATCAACGCAGATTAATGCCACTGTTGGCAAACACGTATGCTCTACATTTTTCGTTACAATATTTAACTGAACGTTTTCTTAATCGCAAAGAGGAAGAAATGCAGGAAATTGAAGCCTTGGCAGCGGGACTTAAATCATTCGCTACGTGGAATACAACCGCTACTTTACAAGAATGCCGTGAAGCCTGCGGTGGTAAAGGGTATCTGTCAGAAAATAGAATTGAAGTATTAAAGAACGACACGGATGTTTACACCACCTTCGAAGGTGATAACACCGTGTTGATGCAGCTCGTTGCCAAAAGCAGACTCACCGAATTCAGGCAAGAGTTTGCCAACATGAATGTATTCACTATTCTGAACTACGTTGCCGAGAAAGCCAAAACCGGTATTACTGAAATGAATCCCATTACCGTTCGCAATACAGATGAAGATCATTTGCTCGATCCGGAGTTTCAGCTCAATGCATTTAAGTATCGCGAACGCGATATTCTAACCTCTGCCGCAAAACGATTGAAACGACACATCGATAGTGGCATGGATAGTTTTGATGCTTTTAATGTGTGCCAGCATCACCTGGTAGAAGTTGGATTTGCATACATCGAACGAATAATTTTAGAGAAGTTTATTGAACAGGTAGAGCAAACAACTAATGCAGGTTGCAAAGCAGTGTTAAAAAAACTTTGCGATCTGTTTGCGCTTTCGCAGATTAATAAGCACAAAGGTTGGTACCTGGAGCAAGGTTATATGGAAGGTGTTAAAACAAAAGCCATCCGTAAAATGGTAAATCAACTGTGTTGGGAAATCAGGCAAGATGCCATTCCGCTTACCGATGCCTTTAAGATTCCAGAAAGTTGCCTGGCAGCGCCAATCGCTATGCGCAGTTAGTCAATCCTGATTCGAAGTGATTGTTGCCAGAAGCCTTTACGCACCTGCAGTATATAAATTCCAGGCGGTGGATTAATGGCTTCGATCTGTGCTTCGCCACCGTGTTGATGAATAAGTATAGGTACCTGCTGTCCTATTGTGTTGAGCAACCGGATATCCTGAGGTTCGAGATTAAAACCGGTTGTTACTGTTAATTTACCTGTGGTAGGATTTGGATAAGCTTTCAATTGATAGCTCTCATCAACCTGTACGCGCTTAATAGATGAATACGTGGAAGTCCCATCGTAATCCGTTTGCTTGAGGCGGTAATATGAAACCCCGATGTGAGGCTTTGTGTCGGTAGCTTGGTAATCAATACGAACCTGACTTTCAGGAGATCCTTTGATCTCTTCAATTGCCTCCCAGCTTTCACCAGATTGTGAACGTTGAACTGTAAAGTAATCGTTATTTAGTTCTGAAGCAGTGGCCCATTGAAGAAGTACTTCATTTTGAATTACAGAGGCATCAAAGGAAAGAAGCTCAATTGGAAGTGGTAATGAGATGTTGGTGTTACCAATCGTAAACCGATCACCATTCTGGAAGTTAATTCCTGAAAAGGTAACAGTTGTACCACTGAATGAACCGGCTACAGGAGTAACATCATTATCAGCAAAACCATCGCCATCTCGATCAATTAATAGTCGTAAATTACTTCCCAAAGCTGAACCAAGAGTACCAGCCAAATCAAAAGAAACAGATACTGAACCTACGTCTGAATTTTCGCTCACGCGCCAAATGCGATTTAATCGTTCTCTGATCACTACACCATCAACCGCGGTATTCCCTCCAGAAAAATCTAATCCATTATGCCCCCAGATCATGAATTCATTATTTGCTAACCCCGAAGGATTCCACATGCGTACCGCTCCCGATCCTTTCGCATCAACATGCCGGCTTCCATCACTGGCCTGCCCGATACCAGCTACCTGGTGATCGAAGTTACCATTACCGACATCGTCCATCGCATATAAATCATTAGCCGACAGTGTAAAGGCATACTTCGCTGCTAAGTAATTATTGATAATTATTTTTTGAGCTTCATTTACAGCCGCATTATACATGATGACCTCACCCATGGTTCCACTAAAAAAATAATTTGGCGTTACTGATTCATTTAAACCGGCTCCTACCCGAATAGGTTGAGATGTATTCTGGTTGAGTGTTGTTGTTCCTTGTAAAGGCGCAGCATTGTTAATAGATATTCTCTTGCCGTTAGCTATTGGCCGATATTCTATGGATTGCGTAGCCCAACTGCCCACCGTTGAAACAGCGGTATTCAATTGCTCCCACGCAATTGAGGCATGGCCCGTCCAGAACGACCAATTGTTGCTGGTTGGCACGGCATATAAAATGGCACCCCTTGTTTCATTTCCGGGAGGATCGTCCCGATTAGAAAAGACAGCTTTATAAAATCCCGATGCAGTTACATTATTGGCTGAAAATAAAGTAAAGGTGTTAGTTGCTAAAGAAGCTGTAAATGGTCTTTGAAAATAATGTGAGGTACCGTTAAACGACAAAGCCGGGTAGCCATTAACATTATTGGTGTTAAACACGGCACCATTACCCGCTGTAAAATTATTGCCATAACCGGAAACATCATTCCAGGCTGTTACAGTAGCTCCATTCGCGGCCGTAATTCGGTTAGCATCTAACCACAACACCAATGCAGATGTTCCATTAGAAGCTCCTATACCACCAGGACCCGTTATGCCAGTAATTACAACAGCAGTACCCACCACAGGGAAGCCTGTACAACCACCGCCCGTGCAGTTAATTGTAAACGAAGTACAAATCTGATTAACGGTGCCAAGATTTGTATACGTCACTTGGCTACCCGATCCATTCTGCAAAGTGGCCGTGCCAGTACCACAAAGTGTGGCATTGGTATGATCAATAACTAAATCATCGGTAGAGGTAGAATTGGTGTTGATAATAGTTACACTATTGCCTGTTAATACCAAATCATCCAAACTACTAAAGATGGAACTTGCATCCACTTCCAGATAACCTACTTGCACCAGGTTAGAACCTAAACTAAATGTACCACCTGCCATAACATGCGTATAGCCTCCTGTCATCATTTCAATACCCGTTACATTTAAGGTACCGGAAATTGTAATATCACCCACATGATAGAACATAGCAAGGTTAGACGACACAAAAGGACCAACATTGGCAAGCGCTAAACCATCGGGTGAAACTCCACAACTCCGGTTATCGCTTGTTGAGTTTACAGTTATACTATGACCACTGCGAATAACCACATTGTCGTGCCGCCTTGGCCACACCCCTGTTGCCAACGGACCACCCGTTCCATCTGAGTTTGTTGTCCACGCAGTGTTACTATCCCACTGCCCACCCAAGGTGGCATTACGCGAGTAATAGGTAACCGTTCCAAAGGCTATACCATAAAAATTACAAGGAACACTGGCTGGAAAATTGGGAACCGCTCCGCCTGAATCATCGCCTGCGGTATCTTGTGTTACCCAATTTGCTGGTGTGGCAATTGCAGTTGCACATGTGGTTACGGTGCCTGTGCAGTTTATACTGCCATTGTATATCATTATATCTTCATCGCCTGTTATGGCGGTGGCCGTACTACCTGCTGTTAACCCTGTATTAACGATTGATCCGTTCGCACCAAAACCATCATTACCTATTGCTGTAATAAAGGTAGTGGGTGTTGAAGCGTCCGTTCCGATGAACATGTAGATCACCTCGTTGTCATTACCAAGAGTCATTGTACCACCTGACATGGATCCTAAAGATGCAACTGGTACCGTATTAAGATTAGTGATTGTAATTACGGTACCTGCGAAAATAGTACCGCCAGTATTATTCGTCCAGCTTATCCCCGACTCACCGGCATTGAATGCACCACCACCACCAATGGGTGAACCATTCCATTCATTATCATTAAAGCGAACTGTTGTTGTATTTGGTACATCCACAAACGTTACAAATGCAAAGCCTTGATTACCGTCTGAATTATATGCTACAAACATTCCGTTGCCAGGTGCCTGCGCAAAAACCAATGCAGGAGCTCCTATTAAAAAAGCCATTAAGGCTCGTCTAAAAATGAAAGGCACCATGACTCAAGGGATTTACGTTTTTGAAAATACTCAAAAAGTAAATACGAGCCAAGTCGAAAATCGAAAAGAGGCTATTGCTCTAAAATTACGCGGATAGATTGTGCCCAAAAACCTTTCTTAACCTGAAGAATGTAAACTCCTGGTGGAGGAGATGCAGGGCTAACCATATAGTAAAGCCCATCCTGTTCAACCGTAATTGGTATGCCTTGCCCTAACAGATTAATCAGTTTTACATTACCTTCTTCTAATTCAAAACCAGTAGTAAACGTAAACTTACCTTTCGTTGGATTTGGAAATGCTTTTAACTGATACACCTGATCAACTTCAACTCGTTTTACCGATGAGTAACTATACTTACCATCATAATCAGTTTGTTTTAACCGATAATAAGAAACACCTGTGTGTGGCATTCCATCAGAAGTTTTGTAATGACGTAACTCCACAGTGTTACCGCCACCGTCTATTTTAGCAACACTCTCCCATTCTTCACCAGATTTAGATCTCTCTATTGTAAAAAAATCATTGTTTTGTTCAGATGCTGTAGCCCATGTTAATTGTACTTCGTTCTGAATTACCACCGCATCGAACGAAAGCAGATCAATTGGAAGTGGCAATGCAATATTGGTGTTGCCAATTGTAAAGCGATCGCCATTTTGAAAATTTACACCTGAAAATGTTACAGTGGTACCACTAAACGAACCTGCTATAGGGGTTACATCATTATCAGCAAAACCATCTCCATCGCGATCAATCAACAATCTTAGGTTGCTCCCCAAAGCAGAGCCCATGGTACCGGCAAGATTTACAGAGATAGATACAGTGCCAACATCTCCGGTTTCACTTACGCGCCAAATGCGTTGCAACCGTTCCTGAATTACTACGCCATCAACTGCTGTATTACCTCCGGCAAAGGCTTGACCTGCATGACCCCATATCAAAAATTCTCCGTTGGCTAACCCCGAAGGATTCCACATACGTACCGCTCCCGATCCTTTCG
>DPSB01000149.1:8311-9887 GCA_003537495.1 Cytophagales bacterium
GCTCCCGATCCTTTCGCATCAATATGCCGGCTTCCATCACTGGCCTGCCCGATACCGGCTACTTCGTAATCAAAGTTACCGTTACCCACATCATCCATCGTGTATAAATCCTGAGCACTTAGTGCTATTGCATATTTGGCTGACAAATAATTCTGGATAAGAATACGTTGGGCTTGATTAATCCGGGCATTAAAAATTATTACTTCCGTTACATCACCTTGAAATCCGGCCGTTCCGGAAGTATTTCCACCAATATTGAAACGATGTGTGGCATGGCTTGAGTAGGCAAGTGCATTGGCTCTATCTTGTAACAACGTGCCATTGCGATACAATTGCTTTCCCAAAGTGGCATTTGCATCATACGACCAAATAGAATAATTAGTGAGTCCGGTAAGGCCTCCCACCTCAATTCTTGCATCATTCGAGCAGCAAGTACCTATGTCGTAATAAACAGTTCCCGACCATGGAATATGTGTTGAAAATCTGTTGCCTTCAAGTGGGTCAGTAAGATAAACACTGCTACTTTGAGTTGTATTGTCGGCACGATTAACCACAAAGGATGAAGCCTCGGTAGTAACAAAGTTTGATGTTGTTAATGTTAACCCTGATCGCAATCGGTTTGAGCCACTAAAACTTACTTCTGGAAAACCATTTACTACTCCCGATACCAGCGTTGGCCTCTGAGCAGCCGTTTCGCTTATGTCCAAGGCTGAAACACCCGCTGAATTTGTCCAGCTATTTATAGAGGTTCCTGTTAAATTCAAACCATTATCAACCTTAAACCATAACTTAAGAAATGAATTTCCAGAGTTACTTCCCACACCTGCTGGTCCCGTAGTTCCCGTAACGACAGGCGTTGTACCTACCACCGGGAAACCAGTGCACCCAACACCTGTGCAATTAATCGTAAACGAAGTACATATCTGGTTAACAGTGCCTCCATTGGTATATGTAACCTGGCTACCTGAACCATTTTGAAGCGTAGCCGTACCTGTACCGCACAAGGTTGCATTTGTATGATCAATTACTAGATCATCGGTTGATGTTGAATTGGTATTGATTATCGTTACACTATTACCAGTAAGAACGAGATCATCCAAACTGCTGAATATCGAACCTGCATCCACCTCCAGGTAACCCACTTGAACCAGGTTAGACCCTAAACTAAACGTACCTCCGGATAGAACATGTGTGTAACCACCTGATATCATCTCAATGCCGGTTACATTGAGGGTACCCGCAACCGTTATATCTCCGACATGATAAAACATTGCCAGGTTGGAAGAAACAAAAGGCCCTATATTAGCCTGAGCCAAACCATCGGGTGAAACGCCACAACTGCGATTATCATTTGTTGCATTAACCGTAATGGTATGTCCACTTCGAATCACCACATTGTCATGCCTTCTTGGCCAAACACCGGTTGCAAGTGGACCACCCGTTCCATCGGAGTTTGTAGTCCAGGCTGTATTACTGTCCCACTGCCCACCCGAGGTTGCATTGCGTGAGTAATAGGTTACGGTTCCAAATGCTACTCCATAAAAGTTACACGGCACACTACTTGGAAAATTTGGTG
>DPSB01000010.1 GCA_003537495.1 Cytophagales bacterium
TTTCAATTTAAGTTCAAATTCTGTTAAGACTTTTGATGGAAGGTATAGTGAAATAAAAGGTATACATACGTTTTTTGAGACCTATCAGTTTGGAAGAATTCAGTTTTCGGATAATCAAGAGAAACCGGTGTTGCTGAATTATGACGCGCTTAACGATCAGATTCTTATAAAAAAAGACTCAAACGCAGCCCCTTTTGCACTAAGAAAGGATGTTGTTGATAAATTTGTTGTTAAGTCTTCAGATGGGCAAGTGTATGAATTTGTAAAACTTAAACATGATGATGTAGAAGGATATTTTTTGAGGTTGGTTAATGGTAAGATTTCATTGTATTGCAAAGTTTCAAAAATTATTCATCGTAAGAAATCGGATGGAGATCATTATTCGGAAGGTAATCCGGATGAATTTATTAAACGTAATTTTTACTTTGTAAAAAAGGGAGATGGTTCATTGCAAGAGCTCCAGAAATCGAAAAAAGGTATTTTGAAGACATTTACTGAACAAGAAGCAGCAGTATCGAATATCCTCAAAAAGCATAAAGTTGATTTTGATGATTATTCTAAAATCACAATAGTTTTTTCAGAAATTGAAAAACTATTCTAATCCAGCTTTCTGTGAAAAAACAATTCATACTCAGCCATTAACTGCGGATGTGCAATCTTAACCAGATCTTTCAGAATCAAATCAGGGCGCAGGTAGCCTAACTCTAAAAATTCACTGCCACCCTTTGCACCTTTGCGAGCATTGTAACTGTAAACGCGTTGTTCTTTTAAAGGCTTGAATAGCTTATAACGAGGTTCTGCATTCCGGATTTCGTCTAAAGTTTGAAAAGATCCAACGCCAATCCATAAATCGGCCTCTTTAGCTTTTTCGTAAACCGATTCAAAACTTAACTCCAGGAAACCGGTTGATTCAGTATCGCTCCATAAATAGTTTGTGCCTGCATCTTTTAACAACCTTGCTGCATAATTTTTCCCAGCCGGCATAAACCAGGTATCACCATACACAATACCGCTTAATACCGTAGGTTTTTGTGCAGCTGTTTCAACTAATTTTTGAGTAGCGAGGTATTCTTCTTCAATCATATTAAAAACCGAATCGGCCACAGCCTGCTTGTTAAAAAACAAGGCCATAAATTTTATCCATTCGGCCCGACCCAACGGGTGCTCTTCCAGATATTCGGCATTGATTACTACAGGAATACCGAGTTCACTAATCTTTCTAAGTTGACCAAGGTCGCTCGTCATGGTGTAACCCATTACCAGGTCTGGCTTTACCGAATACAAAAGTTCCAGGTTCATTCCCTTATCAATACCTACATCGGTAACTTTTCCGGCATCAACTCTGGCTCGCATTTTTTCTGAACTGATATAATCAGTGGTGGGGAAACCAATAAGCGTTTCGGTTTCATTCAGGTAATCCAGCAACGGAATATGCGTTGTTGAAGTACACACTATAGTTTTAATAGGTGTACGGATTACTATTGCCGTATTGCTATGCTCAGGTATTTCTTCTGTATGTGGTACCAGCAGGTACTGGTATTTTTCGTTAGCGCCCGGATAAGGCGAGTTGATACTTACATAATGAATGTTGCCTTCCGTTTGCACCGAAAATCCGGTAGCATATTTTATAGAGGTATTAAGTATAAGTGGTTTGTTGGTGGCTTCTTTCTTCTGACATGAGACCACAAAAGCGCCCAGGGCCAGTATAAAAACTCGAACGTAATAATTCATAGCGCAAGTTTATAAAAATAAGTTATGTTTGCAGCAGGATGTTGGTTTCTGAACAGATGTTACAATCATTCAGAATTAAAAGGGAATACCGGTGTTAAATCCGGAGCTGTCCCCGCAACTGTAATCCACAAACAAAATTTGCTGATAATCATGGCCACTGGGGTGCGATTCGCGCCACGGGAAGGCATCAGCAAGGTGGAAAGCCAGGAGACCTGCCTTCATCAGTTTAGATCAAAGCTTTCGGGTTGAAAGGCTGATGAGTGGATGAAGGTTTATCGCGCTCACACTTTTTAATTCCGCAAACTTTGAATTGAGTTTATACTTAATTCTGTTTGTGGTGAAAAGGATTAGTACAATTTTCCTTACGGGATGTTATGCACTTTGTGCTGCACAAAACGATAGCACGTTTTACTTAAACGAAGTGCAGGTTTATGGTATGCCCGTTTCGAAGTATTCGCTAGGCGGAAAAGTAAACAGGCTACTCAATGTAGATAAGGGCACACTTACAGATTTATTAAACCAAAACTCACCACTTTATTTTAAGATCTATGGTAACGGCCAGTTAGCCACAGTAGCCTTTCGGGGAACATCGGCCTCGCAAACAGCTGTTTTGTGGAATGGGATAAACGTGAACTCACCTACACTTGGACAAACCGATTTTTCATTGTGGCCCACCTTTTTATTAGAAGATGTTACCCTTCAATATGGAACAGCAAGCGCACTTTATGGCACCGATGCTCTTGGCGGAAGTGTACTGCTAAATACTACGCCACCTTCGTACACCAGAAAAAGCAAACTTCTTCTTCGGCAGGAAGCCGGAAGCTTTGGCCATTGGTTAAGTGGCGTCAAAGCTACCTACGGAACCAATCGGGTTGAATTACGAACAAAAGCCTATCATCGGAAGCTAGAAAACGACTTTGTTTTCACCTCACCCCGTGTGGGAAGAAAAAAAATACAACAACATGCTTCCACAAAAAGTTACGGATTCGATCAACAGGTGTTTTGGAAAATGTCTCCTAACAGTGAGTTATCGCTACATGGACAATACACGCATAACTTTCGCGAGGTACAACCCACCGTTACCAGCAACAGCGAGGGCAATGTGTTACAAGATGACAATATACGTTTGGCAATAACCTACCGGCATGAAAGGGAAAATGTTACTTTTTTTTCCACGCTTGGTTATATTTTAAACGATCAAATTTATAACCACTCTTCGAGTACGCGTAGCGATCAGTTTACAGCTTTGTTTCAGTATGATTTTGAATTAGGTAAGCACAGTAGTATTCGCACGGGTGGCAACTGGACAAGATACATGGCCATATCTGATGGTTACACACAACGGTTACACGACAATCGGTATGATGCATTTGCCTCTTTCCGCCATCGGGTTAGCCCCGTCTGGCTGTTAAGTATTAATGCTCGCCAAGCCATCTATCAAAATTCAGCTGCGCCTTTCTCACCCTCGTTGGGAAGTGAGTTTACGGTAAAAGATAATGACAATTTAAAACTAACACTTCGAATACAGTTTGGTCGTGGGTATCGCGTACCTACTTTAAACGATCGCTATTGGGCACCCGGTGGCAATCCAGATTTAAAAGCAGAAGATGGGTTGCAGGCTGAGGTTGGGTTACAGGTAGTTAAAAAAAATGATGCCAATGAATTTTCTTTTGAGGCCACACATCATCGTTTATGGATTGATGAATGGATTGTTTGGTTACCTACAAACTCAGGTTTTTGGTCGCCATCAAATCTGAGTAAAGTACATGTAAAGGGTATTGAATCGCAATTCAAGTATAAACGCACCATGCATGTATGGAAGTGGGATGCCGGGTTAACCTATGCCTACACCCGCTCGATAAATAAAGAAGGCCTGAATGAATTTGATATAATTACCATTAATAAACAATTACCCTATGTACCGATACATGCCGGTCGGGCCCATGTTCAAACATCGTACAAGACGTGGAGCATACAAACTCAGTTTGAATGTAATAGCCTACGCTTTACCACACTAGATAACGCAGCTAACCAAACGTTAGATGCTTATGCACTTTTAGGTGCAAGCTTAAGTCGAGCAGTTAAGATCAAAAAAAGCGAAACCATTATCCGTTTTCAGGCTAATA
>DPSB01000150.1:0-476 GCA_003537495.1 Cytophagales bacterium
GCCCTTACGGGCCCTCTTATTAAATACTTTGGAATTTTAGTACTCCCAAAGGTTGTGTTCTTTCTCCATCAACTTCATCTCTTCTTCCCAACGGGCAAATACAGATTCGCCATAGCTACGGCCATTACGCTCATAGATCTGCTGAATCGAACGATCATCCGGATTTTCAACTTTGTCGATCACGCCTCTGAATAATCTCAATTTGAAAGCATCCGTAAACGTTCTGTTCTCTGCCGGGTTATAACGATTTCTCCACAACACTTTATCACGCTCTTTATAATCTTTACTGTGCGCTGTCTTCTCAACCGCATTGTAAAAATCTTTGTAGTTGATGAAGGCAATCGGGTTGATTGTTGTTTCACCTGAACGTTGCGCCAACAAACCAATTGATTGAATGTCGTAATACAAACGTGAGCGTCTCTTATCAAAAATCACATCTTCAATAATAGTAATCGCAACAATATTATCCTTGGTAA
>DPSB01000150.1:728-4118 GCA_003537495.1 Cytophagales bacterium
CAATATTATCCTTGGTAAAAAACTCTGTTTGCGAAGCCGCTAATTCCCACCACTGATTATCAGTTGGTAAATTACCCTTATTGTCATTGCGGGTTGACTGATAATTTTTTCCTTTATACGAGGCAGTCTCGTTAGAGAAGTAAGACTTGTTTTGATCATAGGCAGGTTCCGCCACCGCTTGGTTGCTTACCAGAATTTCTTCAGCAGGCCTTACGTTCTTCAATGAGTCATCATAAGCCAAAATGGAACCATTTTGGATACTCTTTAACAAAAAGTTAGTCAAGTCAGACTGAGCCGACTTAAAACCAGCGTTTTGCTTCTCATTCAAATCAACTGTTCTCCAAACCCGGAAGCGATACAACTGCTCGTAGTAAGGAATTTTCTCAGTCGAGTTCGGATTGTAAATAGTATCCGGTTGAGCGTAAGCCGCACCTGCCAAGCCAAAAGACAGAATTGCTATTTTAACAAGTTTCATTTCTCCAATTTAAATTATCTACCCATCACGTAAACACCTTCTAACTTTGCGTTTACAGGTTTAGCATCGTTATCGTTAGGATCCCAGGTTGAACGCACTACTTGAACATTGTAAATCGAGAAGCTATCGCCCGGACGAAGTCCGTACTTACTCAATTCGATTGTTCCTGAGGTTAACGTAATAGGTGTTTTACCTGTAATCTGTAATATCATCTGTGTAACGCGGTAACCAGCATCTTTAGCGTTCTGCCGCTTGAAAGTTTCGTCAGAAATATCAGGCACAAAGCGAACAATTGAAGTTCCGGGAGGAATACCCTTTTTCACATCGTACTCGCCATTACCAACCATCAGTTTCGCAACTGGCATTGGTACAGCCTTAGCTTTGAAAGGTTTTACCTCAATCCGGGCTCCGTTTACAAGAACACTTACGTCCATCTGCGGGCGAGTAGGTATCAAGACAAACTTTCCAGAACCTTGTGCTACAATTTTGCCCTGATCCCCAGGAGCACTTAAGGTGATGCCCGAAGATTCAGTAAGGCCTTGAACTGTAACAGACATTTCATTACCACAATCCAAATAAAGTGTACTTGCACTTTCTGATTCAAATTTTGCTACCGGACGAGCCACTTTGTATTTGATTGTTTCTTCATAAGGTTTACCCTTAATGTTGATTTTTACTTTGTAAGATGCCTCAGCAAGACCATTCTTATCGTAAGTTCCACCCTGAGTTCTAAACTTGATTTTTCCCATTTTTATACCTGTAGCCGCATCTTTTTGAACTGGTACAGGTTGGCCGTTGTGAAACATTTCTGATTCCGCATCAGTTGCACCGGCAATAAACAAGTCAGCAGTATACTCTTGACCCGCAACTAAAGTATTGGTTTCAGCACGCACCATGGGTACAACCTTATCAAACTTCACCTGAACACCCTCGGCAACAGCAAATAAAGTATCTAACGCTGCCATCTCGTATTCCAGAATTTCAGTTTGCATTTGACTTAAAGTGGCAATGGCACCCATTGTAGGGGTTTGCTCAAATTGAAACTGCAGGAAGTTTTTGCTTAACTGATTGGTGTTATCCTTAAACTGTTCGTAGTCTTTAGCCGTGCGAGTTAACTTAGGAAACGGAGTTTTCAGTTTCATAATATTGTTTAACTCATTTACATGGTCGTTCAGTTTTTTCTCATAACCTTGACCAACCTCTGGTTTTCTGCTATCTAACATTAACTCCTCAGCACGGTGTGTATTCGTTACCAATGCCTCGCCTTCAATAGCTTTTCCATCAGGTTCGGATTTCATCTTATTCTTAACCTCATCGATATAGGCTATGGTTGCCTTTGTCAAGTCACGAACTTTCTGAGCTTTCTCTTTAGCTTCAAGCACAGATGGATCTTGACTGGTTGATGCCAAAATACCAGAGAGCTTGATTTCATTTGTTACTTGTCCTTCTGCTATTAGTTTGAGAAGGGTGTCATCTATAATGGCAAATTTTTCGAGAACGGAATTACTTACGTTAAGTGCCAACAAAGCTGTTAACACCATGTACATCATCCCGATCATCTTTTGCCTGGGTGTTTCCTTACCACCTGCCATGATCTTTTATTTATTGTTTTTAAAAAACTTAAATATCTAAACTCCTCAATCTTAGTTACCGCCTTTCATAGCAGTAAGCATACCACCATAAACTTTGTTCAAGGCAGTTACATTGTTGGTAAGGCTTCCCAACTCCGAAGAAAACTTCGCAGTGTTTTCACCCACTTTAGAAAGACCTTGCATAGCACCTGTTAAACTTTCGTAAAACTTGTTCATGTTCTTCACATGAGAATCTGCGTCTTTCAATTCCATTTCATAAACTGCGTTTAATGACTGTAGATTTTTAGTAACAGCCTGCATTTGCTTATGATATTCGTTAGTGTCTTTTGAGGCATCGGACATTGACTTAACAGCTGTCATGGCAGTGCCATAAGCCTTATTCATTTCCGTTAGCGCAGAAGAAGCTGACTGAACGTTTTTAGCGTATTCATTAGTTGCTACCGCAGCATTAGACAGGTTGCTCATTTGAGAAGCAGATGTGGCCAGATTGGTTAACCCTTTACCAAGGTTATCCAACAGGTTCTGATCAACCTTAGCAGTTTTCAACATTTCATCAATTTTCAATAACGGAGAATCTCCACCAGCCGGACGGTTGCTGATTTTAGTGGCCGTAGGATTTACAGGGCCTTCATATTCTTCAGAAAGTTCTGGGTAAACTTTTGACCAATCTGGTTCTTCGTGCTTTGGTTCAAAGGCACTTAAAAAGAAGATAGCGGCCTCAATACTTAAACCTAAAATAAGCATCAAACTCGCACCTTCCATGTGCTCGATCTTAAACAAAGCACCTATAATTACTACCGCTGCCCCAATACCATAAATTTTGGGCATAATAGTACTGTAGAGTAAATTAACAAATCCGCCTTTTTTCTTTGCCATGGTTCTGTGAGATTTAAGTTTAGTCCGTCTTTTTTTTTAAATAAATATAACCAGAGTTTTTAATTATTGAAATTCAGCACCTGATGAGCGGCCCAGATTGGTCATAGCACAACGAAATCCAATGTAGGCACGGGTTGAATCTTTATACTCATAAGTTCTGGTTCCAGTTTCAAGGTAATACGCCACATCTTTCCACGAACCTCCACGAATCACTTTGCGCGCATTATAATTTTGCTTTGAATTTCCTTCGCGATCATAGGCATTTTTATCGATGTACTGCGGGTTCAAATCCCATACAGTTGGTACTGAAGCTGGATTGAAATCGTCAAGACACCATTCCGAAACGTTACCCGCCATATCAACCAAACCGTAATCGTTAGGAAAATAAATACCTACAGGCGCAGTGTATGCAAAGCCATCATCGTAGAAGTTACCACGACCGGGCTT
>DPSB01000150.1:4465-5392 GCA_003537495.1 Cytophagales bacterium
GCTGCATATTCCCACTCAGCTTCTGATGGTAAGCGGAACGCTGGCATTGGCGGTTGACCTCCGTTAACCTGACGCCACTCATTTAAAAAGGCTGATCTCCATTTTCCAAAAAAGTTTGCTGCTTCCCAGCTAACTCCTACTACCGGGTAATCCTGGTAGCCAGGGTGTTGCCAATAATAATCTACCAACGGATCGCCCATGTGGTGCGAAAAGTCTTTCATCCACACAGTAGTGTCAGGATAAAATTTCTCCATGAACTCTTGCTGACCGATCTGATCGAAGTTTGTTAAGCCTTCTGCTCCGTTAGGGTCAAGAAAGAAGGTTGTGAACTGCAGGTATTCATCGTTTGTAATTTCGGTCTCATCCATGAACAGCGGACCGATTGTGATCTGCTTGTTGAAGTTAATTTGAGTGGATGCCGGATCTTCATCGGCTTGACCCATGTGGAATGTACCCGCTGGAATTGGTACCATCCCGTAAGGTATTACCATAGACCAGCCTTCTCTGCGCTCAAGCGTGGATTGACCCACAACTTCGCCCCGGGCATCGCCACCTTTATTGCCGCCAATACCCAGCAAGCCGCAGCCCCCAACCAGGGTGCCCGCTCCAAGAATTAAAGCATAGTACAGAACCTTCGGAGATACTCTCTTCTTCATACTTTTTTTGTTAGTTCCAGTCTTTCGGTTTAGTAAAGCCAACGATACAGACCCGAAAGATATTCTTTTTCGCCTTTTTTTTAAAAACCTGAGATACCAAATTCAATAAATTCTACAAAAATCCAAAATATTAGTCCCGCTTAATGTCTGTAGCGGGGGGTACGTACTATCTTTTTACCGATTGTCGGATTAACCGGCAACTGGTAGGTAAGCAAGATTTCGTGCGACAACGGCTGCTTGGCTTCCTTATCTTTCACAATTACATCCATTC
>DPSB01000461.1 GCA_003537495.1 Cytophagales bacterium
TTTTAAAGACTAATCGTAACGGAGAACTAAAGGATTAATAAGATTCATATTATGATAAAGAATTTAGTTGGCTTAACGCAAAAGATAGCGAAACGAAACTCCAACCTCTTAGTGAGTATTGTAGCGTTTGTAGTAGCAACATCCACAGCATATTCGCAAGCCCCTACAGTAAATACACCAACAGTAACGGGTATTACAACCACAGACGCAACATTAGGAGGAACTGTAACTGGAACCTTAACTCATAGAGGAACTCGCTGGAGTACTACATCACCCGTGGGTACATCAAATGAATTGGAAGAAGCCTCCACAACAGCTGGTGCATTTACACAAGCCCGTACTACATTACCTTCAGCCGCACGAGTATTTTTTGTTGCCTATGCCCGCAACAATGCCGATGCTGGCACAAGCGCTGAAACAGTTTTTGTTACCGAGCCATTACAACTAACCGGTGGCCAATTAACCGCCACCGCCAATGGAAGTACAACTATCAATTTGACTTTTCCCG
This sequence comes from Cytophagales bacterium, assembly GCA_003537495.1. Classification (GTDB taxonomy): domain Bacteria; phylum Bacteroidota; class Bacteroidia; order Cytophagales; family Cyclobacteriaceae; genus ELB16-189. The sequence goes on from DPSB01000461.1 coordinate 509, forward strand.
CTGCAAACACTTGGGCTGGTACCGGTGCAACCGCTGGTTATGTCATCTATCGCAATGCCGGTAGCGCACCTGCTTTAGGTGCATTAGCCGATGGTGCTGCACCTCCCGTTGATGGTACGGGTGATAAAATAGCCACCATTACAGATGGTACCGCTACCGGATTTAGCGATTCAGGTTTAACATCCGGTACTAATCATTTTTACACCATTGTACCTTTTGCCTGGGATGGCTCCGCGGCAACAACCTACAACTATAACCTTGCCGCACCTCAAACCGCTAATGACTTTACGTTTGCTACCGAACCCAGCGGACATGCTACCGGAACGTTAACTGCAAATGCAGTAAGTTCCAGTCAGATCAATTTAAGTTTCAATAGTGTTACTACTTCAGGAATAACCAATGCAACCGGCTACATAGTATTAATAAAAAGTTCTGCAATTGTTGCTGCTGATCTGGTTACCTTGACCGATGGCGCGGCTCCTAATGCATTTGGTTTATTCGAAGCTATCATTAATTCAACCAGAGATAATTCCTATAATGATATAGCCGGGCTCTCACCCAACACCACTTACCACTATGCCATCATCCCGTTTAACAGAGGCTCGGACGATCAAACCTATAATTTTTTAACAACAACTGGTTTTCCTACTGGTAGCGCTACCACGCCCGACATTATAGCACAATTTACTCCTATAAGTGCAGGAACAGCCCCCGTGCTTTTGCCAACTGTCCTAGAAGCGGGATCTACCTCCAGAGTAGTGCTCGGTTTCTCTGTAACCTCTTCCGGTACTCAAGTAATTAACGATCTAAATTTTACTTATACCGGACTAACCTCTCAAATAACGAACGAATACATTTATTATGCCGGTACGACTTCTGGCACAATCGGTTCCCAAATTCTTAATGACAATAGCCCAGATGGTTCTTTTAGTTTCGGTTCAGTAGCGGCTGGCGATAAAACCATCGATGCGACAGCCAAATACTACTATCTTGTTCTGGATGTTTCTGACAATGTAACATCAATTACAAATGGTATTGGTGTCCAATTAAACCAAAGTGGTGTAATACTCGCAAGTGGAACCGTAAGTGCTTTTAGTTCCAATCGTACGTTTACATTTAATACCTCTCAGGAATCTGATATTGTTTTTCCTAATGATGGAACGTCAGCTACTATTGCTTATCGGAGTTATCAGGGAACTTCAATCGGCCCTGGTCAACCCGCTCCTCCAGATGCAGCAGCAAGTATTTCGCTTGCTGATTTTATTATTCGTGATGGAGGAAGTGATGGTACTGATTCAGATAACAAAGCCACGAATGTTACTTCAATCACCATAACAATAACAAATCCCAGTAATGTTCGGCAAATAGCTTTATTCAACGATGACACCGATACAGAAATAGTTGGCACGGAGCAAACTGTATCAGGAGCAACGATTGTCTTTACGCCATCATCACCAATTGTGGTACCTGATAATGGAACTTTCAGAATTAATGTACGTGCAAGTTTTTTACAAGCAGTAACCGATAATCACCAAATCCATGTGGCCATTACAAATGTTACCTCAGCTGCAAACACCTCTGGCTTTGCAACGGCTAATGGTGGTGGCGCCACAACTACGGGCACCACAAATGTGGTAACTGTAGTTGCCAGCAAATTTATACTTACCGCTTTTCCAACAACCTCACCTGTAAGTACCGATCCTAATGTGGTTGTTCGGGCAGTCGACTCAAATCCTTATAACAACAGAGACCTTGATTACAATGGGCAAATCTCTCTTTCAAAAATCTCCGGGCCGGCAGGTGCTCTTTCTGTAGGGGGTGGAGAAAGTTTAACTCCAATCCTCGCAGCTGGCCAATATACCTGGAACACACTCCAGATTAACGCAGCCGGAACGTATGGGCTTGAGGCTTCAGATGATGCCTATGGGGATACTATTGGCGATGCGTCTTCTTCTGTTACTATTACCAGCTCGCCATCAACCATCTCTATTCCTTCAGCACTAAATATTTGCTATGGAGGCGATGCTCAGAATCTTGGCAATATTGTAATA
>DPSB01000462.1 GCA_003537495.1 Cytophagales bacterium
GTTGGGTAATTCGGATGTTCAACATTTTTGCCCCGCTCCAGCATCAGCACGTTAAGTCCCTTCTCGCAAAGTTCTTTCGCAGCCCAGCCGCCACTTATTCCAGAACCGACCACGAAGGCATCGTAATAATTTGATTGCTGTGCCTGGAGATTAAGATTCATGACATCCGATTGAATTCTAAATATTCCCAAAAAATCATTGTATCAATAACCGTGTGAATAAAAGTTTCTGATTGCCCGCCATTTCCTGAAATACTCCTTATTTTTGCGCGATTTATCCTAACGTAACCACTACGAAATGCCAAGAGATCGCAGTATTCGTTCCGTGCTTATCATCGGCAGCGGGCCCATTATCATCGGACAAGCATGTGAATTTGATTATGCAGGATCGCAAGCCTCCCGCTCCTTACGGGAAGAGGGAATAGAAGTAATTCTGATCAACTCCAATCCGGCTACTATTATGACCGATAAGGTTACAGCCGACCATGTATATCTGAAACCATTGGAGAAGAAATCCATTCGCGAAATCTTAGAGAAGCACCATGTGGATGCCGTGTTGCCTACTATGGGTGGCCAAACTGCACTTAATCTTTGTATTGATTGCGACAAAGCAGGAATCTGGCAACATTATGGTGTGAAAATTATTGGTGTTGATATAAACGCCATTGAAACTACTGAAGACCGTGAGAAATTCCGGTTGAAAATGTTGGAGCTTGGAGTTGGCGTATGTAAAGGCGCAACGGCTACTTCCTTTCTGGAAGGAAAAGAAATTGCGCAGGAAATTGGCTTTCCATTGGTTATTCGACCTTCGTTTACATTGGGCGGGACCGGTGGTGGCTTTGTAAATACACCCGAAGAGTTTGATGCAGCCCTTAACCGCGGTTTGCACGCTTCACCCATTCACGAAGTGTTGGTGGAGCAAAGTATTATGGGTTGGAAAGAGTATGAGTTAGAATTGCTACGCGATGGAAACGGAAACGTAATTATTATCTGTTCTATCGAGAATTTCGACCCGATGGGAATTCATACGGGAGATTCGATTACTGTTGCTCCGGCTATGACATTGCCAGACACCGTGTATCAGCGCATGCGCGATCTGGCCATTAAGATGATGAATGGCATTGGCAAGTTTGCGGGCGGTTGCAATGTGCAATTCTCTGTTAATCCCGATAACGATGATATTATCGGCATAGAAATTAATCCGCGCGTTTCCCGTTCATCGGCACTGGCATCAAAAGCAACCGGTTACCCGATTGCAAAAATTGCAGCCAAGCTGGCAATAGGCTACAACCTTGATGAATTAAGCAATGCCATTACTGGCTCAACCACTGCGTACTTCGAACCAGCTTTAGATTATGTGATTGTAAAAATTCCACGTTGGAACTTCGATAAGTTTCACGGAGCCGATCGCAAACTCGGTTTGCAAATGAAATCGGTAGGTGAGGTAATGGGTATTGGAAGAAACTTTCAGGAAGCATTACAGAAGGCCTGCCAGAGTTTAGAGATAAGAAGAAATGGTTTGGGTGCCGATGGTAAAGAATTAACAAGCCAGGAAGATTTACTATACAGTTTACAAAACCCAAGTTGGAATCGGTTATTCCATGTGTATGATGCCATGAAACTTGGTATCTCCATGAAGACCATTCACAATCTTACCAAGATTGATAAGTGGTTCCTGGAACAAATCTGGGAATTGATTGAAGTGGAAAAAGAAATCGAAAAGTTTGTACTCGAAACTATTCCGGCCGACCTGATGCGCAAAGCCAAAGAGAAAGGTTATGCTGACAGGCAGATTGCGCACTTATTGGATTGCCGGGAAAGTGAAGTGCATTTGAAGCGCAGAGAAATGGGCATCAACCGCGTATATAAATTGGTTGATACCTGCGCAGCTGAGTTTGAAGCCAAGACCCCCTATTATTATTCTACTTTCGATAAAGAGAATGAATCAACCGTATCCAACAAGAAAAAAGTAATTGTACTAGGTTCTGGCCCTAATCGCATCGGGCAAGGAATTGAATTTGATTATTCGTGTGTACACGGCATTCTGGCTGCTAAAGAAGCGGGTTATGAAGCCATCATGATCAACTGTAATCCCGAAACGGTTTCTACCGATTTTGATATTGCCGATAAACTTTATTTTGAACCGGTTTTCTGGGAACACCTGTGGGATATTATTCAACATGAAAAACCAGAAGGTGTAATTGTACAGCTTGGCGGACAAACAGCTTTAAAGCTTGCTGAAAAACTACACAAATACGGTATCAAAATCATGGGCACTTCATTTGAAGCACTTGACCTAGCTGAAGACCGCGGTAGTTTTTCAACTTTACTGAAAGATCTTAACATTCCTTATCCAGAATTTGGAGTAGCCACAAATGCTAATGAAGCTCTGGAGGTTTCTAAAACAATCGGATTTCCATTACTGGTTCGCCCTTCGTATGTATTGGGTGGGCAGAGCATGAAGATCGTGATCAACGAGAAAGAACTCGAAAATCATATTCTCGACATCTGGAAACACTTACCTGAAAACAAGGTATTACTGGATCATTTTCTGGATGGTGCAATCGAAGCTGAAGCCGATGCCATTTGCGATGGTGAAGATGTGTACATCATTGGAATTATGCAGCACATTGAACCTGCCGGTATTCACAGTGGCGATTCGTATGCAGTACTGCCACCTTATAATCTGGGCGACTTTGTAATCAAGCAAATTGAAAGCTATACCAAACGTATTGCCGTAGCGCTTAAAACAGTTGGCTTAATTAACATTCAGTTTGCCATTAAAAACGATAAGGTTTATATCATTGAAGCAAACCCCCGCGCATCGCGTACTGTTCCGTTCATTTGTAAAGCGTACGATGAACCTTACGTGAATTATGCAACCAAAGTAATGTTGGGCGATAAAAAAGTGCACGACTTTAAATTTAACCCAACCAAAAAAGGTTATGCGATAAAAGTACCGGTTTTCTCGTTCAGCAAATTCCCCGATGTAAATAAAGAACTTGGTCCGGAGATGAAATCAACCGGAGAAGCGATCTATTTTATTGATGATTTGATGGATGATTATTTCTTAAATATTTATTCTGAACGGAATTTGTACCTGAGCCGATAGGCGTA
>DPSB01000213.1 GCA_003537495.1 Cytophagales bacterium
GAAGCTGCGGCTACGCTAAAGCCCATCATCTTAAGAAAATCCCTGCGCGAGTGCCCCGCATCTTCCTGTACACCAAGATCAACAAACTCCTTGTCTGCATTCTTAACAAACTTTGGGTCGTTTTTCAGTTGGGGTAATCCTTTCCAGTATGTTTTTGTAGTCATAGGTTCAAAAAATCCGGTCGAGTTCGAATTATAATTTTAATAGTGACACTTGGCACATTCCAAACCGCCAATGTCTTCTACTTTCAATGATTTCTTACTGTTGTGTAACTCTAGCAACTTGTCGTAATACTCGTTGCCTTTGGTGTTCACATCTGTTTTACGATGGCAATCAATACACCAGCCCATCGTCAATAAAGAGTATTGTTTCACCACATCCATTTCTTCGATAGGGCCGTGGCAAGTCTGGCATTCAATACCACCTACATTATTATGTTGTGCGTGGTTAAAGTAAGCTAAGTCAGGAAGGTTGTGAATCCGCACCCACTCAATTGGTTTTTGTTTGCCGGTGTAAGATCCGGTAGCAGGGTCATATCCGATAGCGGCATAAATCTTACTGATCTCTGTCGTTCCGGTATTGGTTCCCTCACGGATTTGTGAGTGACAATTCATACAAATGTTGGCCGAAGGAATATTGGCTTGTTTGCCTTTAAGCGCACCGGTGTGGCAATAGCGACATTCAATCTCATATTGTCCCGCGTGAATCTTGTGCGAGAACGCTATGGGCTGCTTGGGTTGATAGTTTTGCTGAATACCGATAGAGTAAAGTCCATCAATCACATTTTTAAATGTAATAGAAGCTACCAGGAATATCACGATGAAAATAAAACCTGAACTCTTTACGATGGTATTGAATGTGTACTTGGAGTGAACAACTTCTCTTTCATCTTCTGTAAGGTCTTTCTGATCGAGGTATTTTTTGAGAGCGTTAATGATCAGACTTAAAATGATAAGCAACAACACCAGAATTACAACAAGCCCGATCAGAATGGCATTTAGATAACCGGATGGAACTCCAGCACCGCCACCAGTATCGCCAGCTGTTGTTGTCCCTGGAGGTGGGGCATCAACTTTAGCGGCATCTGCTTTTATGTATGCTAAGATGCTCAGGATTTGTTCATCGGTATAACTGGTAAAAGCCGTCATCTGGCTCTTGTTATACTCTTCATAAATCTTAACCGCATAAGCATCGCCACTGGCAATCACTTTTGCAGGATTACGCACCCAACTAATAATCCATGATACAGAAGGAGCGCGATCTTCCACTCCTGCAAGGGCCGGCCCCACCAACTTTTGCTTTACGCGATGGCAAGACTTACAGTTGCCATTGAACAAGGCTTCGCCAGCTTTGATAGCCGCTTCGTCTGTTGGGATTTCCTGAGCGAATAATGATAGATTGAAAAAGAATGCGAGGGCGAGAGTTAAAATCGTAACGGGACGAGATAATCTTTTCTTCATCGTTGCACGTTTAGGATAACCGCTTTTTTACGGAATCGCACAAATCTACATGCCAGATGCCTTATTTCAAATTAATTTTAACGAGTGGTACAATAAATTTAAAGGTGTAAAATCATCGCTGCATCATTCCATTTTAACTTTAAACAATGAATGGTTGAGTAGGATTTTCGATCGAAGCAAAATTGAATTGGTTATCTCCTTCTATTTAGAATTAATATAAACTGAACTGTTCTAAAAAATGACGCGATTCGAATATGTTAGTATTCTCATTTCCATCATTTTAGGATTAGGGATAACCCAAATTGTAACTGGTACAAGCGATGTTGTTCAAAACTTGTGCACCTTCTAACTCAATTTTCTAAATGCCTTGTGGGTACTATTTGCATTCTTTCTGCACGTAAAGGAGCGGTAGAAATTGTATGAAATGCACACCTTAACCGAAGAGAAACTTCCGATTTTCTTTTTACAATTTTGTATCCGATCGGTCATTTTATTCTGGCCCGGCTACTTTTTCCAATTGCGGCCATTAGCCAAAGTACTATTCTCAAGGAGCTTTATGGCTTCATTTACGGCTAAACAGTTTGGCTGTTGCCGATTGGAACTTTAGGCCCTAACTCAGGTTGAGCCGGTATTGAAACACTGCGGCAATAGTCTGAGCTCTGGATTTTACCTCTTCGGCTTTAGTTCCGGCAAAGTTTTCATCTATTGTTTGATTGAATAATTCCAGCCATCGACTGAAGTGAGCTACTGTGAGCGGTAAAGCCACATGCTTTTGGAATGGATTTCCGGCATAACTTCTATCACCCAGCAACATGGAAGCCCAAAAGTTATACATAATGGGAAGGTGATGTGGCCAATCTACCTGGGCAAATAGCGCGGCAAGCAGTTCGTCTTGTTTTACTTTATCATAAAACCTATTCACCATAAGTTCGATTTCCGATCTTGAGTTTATATCCTGCATTTAAAACGATTTTAATTCCTGTGTTATTAATATAATGTTCTGATCTAACCGGCCTTTTACTTCATGATCAGTGTTTACGGGTATCTGGTAAGTTTCAAGTTCCTGTAAGGTTATAACCTCCCCTCTTATTAAGAAATCAACACTGCCTTTCAATACCAGTAATAGACTTGGAACTTTTGCCTGATGCTTGTGCAGCAGTTGATCTTTACCAAGGGCCACACAAAACATTCTTATCGTGTCGGTTTTCTTAATCTGTAATACCGTGGGTTTACCCGGACTAAATTCAATTGAGTTGAGAATATCCATATAACTAAAAGTAAAT
>DPSB01000464.1 GCA_003537495.1 Cytophagales bacterium
ACTCGGCAGCAAATACTCGTGCTTCCACTGCAATCCATTAGCTGAAGCGTAAGTGATATTTGCTATATTTCCGATAAAAGTGACCGTAATCTATGGCAAGAAAATCGAGAAGTAAGACTGAGAGCGAAACAGCTCAGAAAACTTCTTTCACTGAGAATTCTGTCGAGAAAAAGGCACTATTATCTAAAGAGGATTTCTTAAAAAAATTCAAGATTAGTCAGAAGACATTTATGTCTTCCAAAATTAAATGGATTGATCTTGTTAAGATTCATGAGAGTTATGTTGCTAGTCAAGACCTTTTTCAGAACATCGCGACCACTCTCATCTCGAAATTCCTAACCAGTGACGCCAAAGATGCTGGCGTACACTCGGTTCGCTTTCGGTTAAAAAACCCAGAAAGTGTAATCGAGAAGATTATTAGAAAGAGGTTGGAAGGCAAGGTAACAAAGGCAGTAACGGTAAAGAACTATACGAACGAGATTACAGATTTGATTGGAATAAGAATTCTCCACGTCTTCAAAGATGATTGGTTCGGAATTCACAATTATATTCAAAATTGCCAATTCAAATTTATAGAAATCCCCAAGGTTTACTACCGAAAAGGTGACGAGAAACACTTTATTGACGAGTGCAAGAAAAATGGTTGTGTAACAGAGGTTCATCCAAAAGCTTATCGATCAATTCATTATATAGTCAACCCACATCCCCAAAATAAAGTCTGCTTTGCTGAAATTCAGGTGAGGACGGTATTTGAAGATGGTTGGAGTGAAATTGATCATAAACTAAGGTATGCTTCGAAGAAGACTAAAAGGCATGCACTCGATAGGTATCTTTTGGCGTTAAACCGAATCGCAGGAAGTGCGGACGAAATAGGCTCAATCATTAAGAGTCGTCAAATAGAGCTACGGAGAGAGGAGTCAGAGAAACAGATTGATAACAAAAGGAGTAAGTAAAAAATCATGTTGGACACCGCTATTGGACCGATTGTAAGAGTCATTGATGGGAACACCTTTCAAATGCAGGTAACTCATATTGGCAAACACAATAAATATGCGTACGGTAACTATGAGACCGTTTTTATAGCCCCCAAGGTTGCAAATCCTGGAGCAACTCATTTATCAACAGCACTAATTGGGCGAAGAGTTAAATGTATGGTTAGGTATAGGGATCAATTAAATCGACTATTCTCGGACGTTGAATTCGAGAGTTGAGTGTTTTCTTAAATTATTCACCAGTCAGGCGCAAGCGTCATGCTTGTGCCATTCTTTAATCATACAACAAAGGTCAACTTAAGAAGTCGTGGCAAATCTAATCCGAAAACCCATCTTCGATATTAAATAAAAAGGTCACAAGCGTGACGCTTGCGCCAGAGTTTTAGAGGCCACCAAAAAAACAAAAAGCTTAAAGCCTTTCGACTTTAAGCTTTTCACTAGTAATCTTTCAGCTATTAAAGATCTTTCTTAGCCAAAGGCGGCACTACACCCATGTTGTACCAGGTAAATGCATATTGATCAGCTGCTGATTCTATGGCTTTGCTTAAGTTGGAAGAACCGTGCCCTGATTTTACATCAATGCGAATGAGCACCGGGTTTGTTCCGGTATGATTCTCCTGCAAGGTTGCCGCAAACTTAAACGAGTGTGCGGGCACTACGCGGTCATCATGATCGGCCGTGGTAACCATTGTAGCCGGGTAAGCCGTGTTGGGTTTAATCGCATGCACGGGTGAATACTTTTTAATGTATTCAAACATTTCCTTCGAATCATCGGCTGTTCCGTAATCGTAAGCCCAACCGGCACCCGCTGTAAACTTATGGTAACGCAGCATATCCATTACACCTACTGCCGGTAACGCTACCTTGGCAAGATCGGGGCGCTGGGTCATCGTTGCTCCAACCAATAGTCCGCCATTAGAGCCTCCGCTAATGGCCAGGTAATCGCTTGAAGTATATTTTTCGTTTATGAGGTATTCGCCTGCGGCTATAAAATCATCAAACACATTTTGTTTGTTCATTTTTGTGCCTGCCAAATGCCACTTCTCGCCATACTCGCCACCACCGCGCAAGTTGGGTTGTGCATAAATGCCACCATTCTCCAACCACATAATACGCGAAGGACTAAAGCCAGGCGTAAGGCTAATGCTAAATCCGCCATAGGCATACAACCACGTTGGGTTTTTACCATTCAACTCAATGCCTTTTTTATGAACAATAAACATGGGCACCTTGGTACCATCTTTACTGGTATAGAATACTTGCTTGGTTTCATAATCTTCCGGATTGAAATCAACTTTCGGTTGGTTGTACAAAGTTGATTTACCAGAGGCGATATCGTATTTGAAGATTGAACTTGGATAGGTGAATGAGGTGAACGAATAATAGAGTTCTTTGTCTTCCAGCTTGGCACCAAAACCACCTGCCGAACCGATGCCCGGCAACTCAACCTCGCGAATTAACTTGCCTTTCATGTCGTATTGTTTTACCTGTGTTTTCACATCTACGGTGTAGTCTGCAAATAAATTACCACCTCCTGTGGATGAACTCAACACGTTTTCGGTTTCGGGAATTACATCTTTCCAGTTCTCGATTGCCGGACTGGCAAAATCAAATTCTACCACGCGGTTGTTGGGTGCATTCAGATTGGTTTGTACCAGAAAGCGCGTGCCTTCATTGTCGATCACATTATGATCGTTATCGAAATTATTTACAATGGTTTTAAGTTTTCCTTTCGGATCATTTAAATCCTGAATGTAAAGTTCATTACCGGTAGTACTGGTTGAAGCACTTACAATCAAAAAGCGTTCGTCTTCCGTTAAACCTCCACCTACATAGCGTCTTGGGTTATTATCATCGCCAAACACCAGTTGATCCTCTGAACGTGGCGTGCCCACTTTGTGATAATACAGTTTATGATTTTGAGTCTTAGCCGAAAGTTGGCTGCCTTTTGGTTTTTCGTATGTGCTGAAATAAAAACCATCGTTACCACGCCACGAAATACCACTGAACTTAATGTCGCGAATGGTATCTTCCAATGGTTGTTTGGTAACTGCATCAATAACAATCGCATCGGTCCAATCCTGTCCGCCAACTGAAAGTTGATAAGCTACACGTGAGCCATCTTTCGAAAAAGAAACTCCGCCTAAGCGCGTTGTACCATCAGCCGAGAATGTATTCGGATCAAGAAAAACTTCAACTTCACCCTGCTCCCCTTTCTTCCGGTAGAGCACATAATGATTTTGAAGGCCATCGTTTTTATAGAAGTAGATGTATTCGCCCCGTTTAAAAGGCGAGCCTAATTTTTCATAATTATTAAGTGCTTCCAGGCGCGCTTTGATAGCCGCGCGGTAGGGAATCTTATCCAGAAACCCAAAGGTTACTTTGTTTTGTTCTGTTACCCAATCCGCTACCTGTTTGGTAGTATCGTTTTCCATCCAGCGGTATGGATCCGGAACCTCTGTTCCAAAGTAGGTATCCACGGTATCTACTTTAGCCGATGTTGGGTATTGTGAAATGGTATCGGGAGCTTTTGAACAAGAACTTAGTACTGCCATAATAATTGCAGGGTAAACAATGTTTCTCATACGTATGTTAAATTAAGGAAGCAATATTAACCTGACGATTGATTTTATTCAAGCTACCTTTGACGAACGCAACTGCTATGTACCGAAATCTGCAAATTCTAAATTTCCTGGCTTTGCTTGCCACCCTTACGGTGAACGCATTAGCGAACATTTTACCGATTAACGGCATGAATACCGGTGAGCTTTCGGCACTTTATCCAAGTTTGTTTACTCCGGCTGGTTTTACATTTTCGGTATGGTCGGTAATTTACCTGCTGCTCATTGGTTTTGTAATCGTGCAACGCAGCGTTGCATCCAAGCCTTATTTTGCAGAGCTGTCGCTTTGGTTTTTAGTATCGTGCGCAGCCAACAGCAGTTGGATTCTGGCCTGGCATTATCAATATGTGTTTGCATCGGTTATAATTATGTTGGTGCTGTTGTTTACGCTGGTGCGGATTTTTTTATTGGCGCAGGCCGATTCTGAATTAACCTTGCTGCAAAAACTTTTTGTACAACTTCCCTTTATCGTTTACCTATCATGGATATGTGTGGCTACGATTGCCAACATCTCGGCATTATTGGTTTCGGTACAATGGTCGGGCGGACCACTCTCGCCTGTAACGTGGACTATCACGATGACGGGCATCGCAAGTTTGCTCGGAATTTTTATTGTGGAACGATACCGCAAACCAACATTCTTTCTGGTGCTGATCTGGGCCTTGTTTGGTATCTATAGCAAATGGAACAATACCGAAAATCAGGCGATAGCCAATGCCGCACTTGGTGAGTTAATTTTATTGGCAGTCTTGTTTCTGGTATTTCAATTTGGGTTTATCAAAAAACTGAGAGTGTAAGAAAATTCTTTTGATCGAATAAAATATTCCTATGTGTCGGCTGGAAAATCTGCACTTTGCAAAAGTGCTCGCAGGCCGACACGTAGCTTTTACTATCCTTAGGAGGCTGTCTCAAAAGTCGAAC
>DPSB01000651.1 GCA_003537495.1 Cytophagales bacterium
GAGGGTGGCAGTTTTTGTTTAGGTTACTGACATACTATTGTCAATCTGAATTGGTACTTAGCAGTAATTATGGAACCACTCAAAGAAATGTTTAACCGCGCTTACTATAAAAATCTGGCGCAGGTTTTTGCCTCTGTTTATAAGCCTTTTCAAGCGGAGCATTTTGTAAAAGCGGTAACGGCAAATCTGGATGTGCTTTCACTTAATGAGCGCATGCGCAATACTTCGGTGGTGTTACACCATCATCTTCCGAACGACTTTGCCACTTCCATTGCCATTATGAAGGAAGTTATTCCACAATTAAAAGGTGGTTATACCAACCTGATGTTTCCGGATTATGTAGCACAGTTTGGACAAACCAATTTTTCACTTTCGTTAGATGCATTGAAGTACTTTACACAATTTGGTTCATCTGAGTTTGCTATCCGTACTTTTTTAAAGCAGGATTTAAATACAACCTTGAAGGAAATGTACAAATGGGCCAGAGATGAAAACGAACATGTAAGGCGATTGGCTTCAGAAGGAAGCCGACCGCGGCTACCGTGGTCGTTTAAACTGGATGCCATTATTGAGAAGCCTTCTCTTACCACACCTATACTTCAAACATTGCATGCCGATGATACTTTATACGTGCGTAAATCGGTAGCCAATCACTTGAACGACATTACAAAAGATTCACCCGAACATGTTTTGAACTTGATTAAAAGTTGGGATCGGACACATCCGCATACTGCGTGGATTATCAAACGCGGGTGTCGTTCGTTGCTCAAACAAGGCGATCAAAAGTCGATGGCTATTTTTAACCTTACCAAAAAAGTAGAGATAAGCATCAAAAATTTCACGCTCAACAAATCCACGCTCAGGCTCAACGACATATTACTTTTTCAATTCAGTATTACATCTGCTAAAAAAATCAATCAGCGCTTAATGGTTGATTACCGGATTCATTACAGTAAAAAATCAGGCGTACAATTACCGAAGGTATTTAAGCTTAAAGAGTTGGATTTGAAACCAGGTGAAACACTTACCATTAAAAAGCAGCAACGCTTTCAGGATTTTACAACACGCAAATTACATAGCGGCACACATCTTTTGGAAATTGTGGTAAATGGAAATGTGGTGGCTAAAAATAAATTTGAGTTTAAGCGGTAGGTACTTAGCCACAGAGAAACATAGCACACATAGTTCTTACATCAAAATACCCTTGTACTTTGTTGGAGCTGATAGCACCGTGCGCACGCCACGACTCACAGAAAACAAAGCTTGCGGATCGATGTGTACCGGTAACTTGAAGATTTTGCTCAATCGTTCCGGCAAACCTTTTAATACGGCATTACCGCCCGTTACATAAATGCCGCTTTTATAAATATCTCCGGCCAACTCGGGCGGGCATATTTCCAATGATTGCTGAATACATTCTTCTATCTGGCGGAAAGGTCGCTCGAGTACATGGCTAAGTTCAACCTGACTAATGGATTTGCTAACAGGCACACCTTCAATCAGGTCTTTTCCTTTTACCAAAAGAGTTTCATCGCGTGAAGCAACCGGTTCAAACACACACCCAATTTTTTTCTTTACCTGCTCGGCAGTTTTTAAACCGATAGCGAGGTTATAAACTCTTCTAAAATAATCCTGAATCTCCTCGTCCATAGCATCTCCAGCTACGCGCACCGATTGAAACGCAGCAATCCCCGAAAGGGAAATTACCACCACTTCGGTAATGCCACCACCAATATCCACTACCAGTTTACCTTCCGGCTCTTGAATATTTAAACCCATACCCAACGCTGCTGCCAATGGCTCGTGTACAAGGTGTGTATGCCGGGCTGTAAATTGCTCAAGCGTATCGCGTAACGCACGCTTCTCTACGGGCGTGGTATCGAAAGGCACTCCTGAAAGCAGGTAATTAAATCCGCCACTTAAGAACGAGGGCTTACCAATGCGCGCCACTAATTCTTTCACCATTTTTTTAGCCGATTCGCCATCGGAGATTACGCCACCCTTCAATGGTTTAACAGGCTTGAGGTTCGCATGCGTTTTCTCCAGCATCTCAAACGCTTTTTCGCCAATAGCCTCCACTTTATGGTTCAGTTCGTTAATTACCAACACCGAAGGTTGCGATAAAAGAATGTTGTGCTGATCGGCCAGCAATGTATTGTTGTTACCTATATCAAAAGCAAGATTTCGGGTTGGAGTAAACACGGCTAAAATTTTTATAAAGGTAGTTAACGTTAACCACCTTTCATTTTAGTTGCTAATAAAAAGAGCATGTAAAGGCTCTGGCGGCTTCAAGGTTCTGTATATAGCCGTAATGACGCCTAAATCAACTAGAGGTTCAACCCTTAAATTCTGCTAAAGAAAGGTTTTCAAACTTAAACAGGCTGACCAAACATGATCCGATGACCATCAATCGTGCGAATACCAAATTCGCGTTGACCCCAGTGTTTATTTTCGGGTTTACTCAACATGTCAACAGCTTTGGCTTCAAATTCCTGATAAAGCTCATCTATGTTTTCAACATCTACATAGGCAAAATAAGAATGGTTCCGAGTTTCAAAAGCCGATCGGTCATCTGCACACTCCCCCAACATCACCACAAAATTATCGCGATAGAGTTGGTGCCAGCCAATGCCATCCTCCCAATGGGTAGCAAACCCAAGTTTGGTCTTATAAAACTCAACCGACTTAGCCAGGTTTTTAACAGCCAACACGTAGCGGGTTCCGGTTATTCGAGGTGTTTTCATAATCATGATTTAGCATCTCAAAGTTTAGAAAATTATCCCTTTTGGTTGGGATTAATGGCATTTGCATCCCTGCTCAAATCCTCGTAAACTGCATTTTATTTTTTAAGCTTTTCCATGATTGCCTACTTAAAAGGAAAGCTCGCACATAAGGAGCCCACATTTGTGCTGTTGGAAGTAAACGGCATTGGCTACCAGGTGAGCATTTCGCTCAATACATTCTCTGAAATTAAAGATCGGGAAGATCTTACGCTGCTTACATACCTGCATGTGCGCGAAGACGCCCAAATTCTGTTTGGCTTTGCCAGCGAAGCCGAAAAACAAATGTTTCAATACCTGATTTCGGTTAACGGGATTGGGCCTAATACGGCTTTAATGGTGCTGTCGTACCTCTCGCCCACCGATTTAAAAGCCGCCATTGTACGCGAGGATGTAGCTACGCTGCAATCCGTGAAGGGAATTGGGGGGAAAACCGCGCAACGTCTGGTGCTGGAGTTGAAAGATAAGCTCCGCAAGGACCCTGTTGACGATACCGGAAAACCGGGTTTGGTACACAATACCATCCGCCACGAGGCGTTAACTGCCTTGATTACGCTTGGCATTGCCAAAGCTGCGGCTGAAAAAAGTGTTGATGCAATCCTGAAGAAGTCAGGAAACACAATAAGTTTAGAAGAGCTCGTAAAGCAAGCACTCAAAAACGCCTGAACCACGATTGATCGTAAGATACCGGAAGATCCTGCTCCTCCTGGGCCTCACTATTGGCCTCTCCCCATTAGTAATGGGGCAGCAGGATACTGTGCGTACCGATACATCCCGGGTTAGAATTACCAACCCCTTCCGGCCCACATTTCGCTTACGCGATCGGTATGGCGATCCCTTTTCTTCTTACCGAACTTTTTCACCGCTCTTTTTACAAGATTCTAAAAATCTGGGGTTCGATTTGCAGATTGACACCGGCCGCAACTACACCATCTACGAAAAGATGGGAACACTTAATTACCGGCCACCTTCATCCATTTCGTTCGATGAGTTTAATGCCGAACAGTATAAACTTATTAGTCGCGATTATTGGCAAACGCGCAGTAAAGCCTTAGATGGCGAAAGTGCCGTGAGTGGCCGCGGGTTAATTCCAAAGATTTACGTAAGCCCGGTATTGGACCGCATTTTTGGTGGTAGCTATGTGGAATTGATTCCACGGGGTTTTGTGAATCTTGACTTTGGAGCGCAGTTTCAGAAATTAGAAAACCCTTCTATTCCGATCCGCCAACAACGCAACGGAGGCTTCGAGTTCGATCAGCAAATAAACCTGAGTGTGCAAGGTAAGGTAGGCGAAAAACTGGCCGTTACTACCAACTTCGATAACAACAACTCGTTCGACTTTCAGAACAACATGAAAGTAGAATACACCGGCTTTAAAGAAGACATTCTGAAAAAGTTGGAGATTGGTAATGTTAGTTTGCCCCTCAATAATAGTTTGATTACCGGTTCGCAAAACCTGTTTGGTGTAAAAGCCCAGATGCAGTTTGGAAAATTATTTGTAACCACATTGGCAACCACACAACGCGGTAAGCAATCCAGCATAAAAGTAAACGGCAGTACGAATGGCGCCTCGCAAGGTCGGCCATTTGAAATTGTAGGTTCTAACTACGATGAAAACCGACACTTCTTCTTAGGTCAATTCTTCCGTGATAATTTCGAAAACTGGTTAAGCACGCTTCCCCAGATTACCTCGGGCGTAAACATTACCCGCGTAGAAGTGTATTTGCTCAATCGGCAAAACGATACCCAAACCTTGCGTAACGTGGTAGGCTTAATGGACATGGGTGAGGCCGGAAAAATTTATAATGATGTAATCGAAATATCAACAGGTGTAAATCCACAAGCACCAACAGCAAATAACGCCAACAACTTGTTTGGTTTATTAGGAACTATCCCTGCCAATTCCGATGGAATTAACCAAGAGTTAGAAGGTCTTGGTTTGATAAATGGTACCGACTTCGAGAAAATTACTTCGGCCCGCAAACTCGCACCTACTGAATATACTTTCCATAAAGAGTTAGGTTATTTAACGCTACAACGCAAACTTCAAAATGATGAAGCTCTTGCTGTAGCGTTTGAGTACACCTACAACGGCCGCGCCTACAAAGTAGGTGAGCTATCAGAAGACTATGGCAACAAACCCGAAGATCAGGTAGCCTATCTAAAGTTGCTTCGGCCGCGTAAAATTGCCATCAAAGATCAACAAGGTAGAATTCTACCTACATGGGATCTGATGATGAAAAACATCTATAATCTGAACGTAAGTGGACTTACGCGCGATGGATTTCAATTGCGCTTGATTTATCGCGATGACCGCACCGGTATTGATAACCCACAGTTACAGGAAGGTGACTTTGCGAGAACCCAACAATTGATACGCGTGTTTGGCCTTGATCGACTTAATCCGTACAACGACCCACAACCCGATGGCAACTTCGATTATGTGGAGAAGATTACCATCAACTCCGAAACCGGAACCATTGTATTTCCTTATCTCGAACCTTTCAATGATGCCTTAAAAAATCTTTTTAGCAATGAATCCAACCTCGCGTTGCGCGATCAACTAACGCGTAAGTATGTATATGATACTTTATACCGCACCACCAAAGCCGAGGCTGAACTCGTAACAACCAAAAATAAATTCTACCTGGTTGGTTCCTTTAAGGCCGGCTCCGGAAAAGAAATCATCATTCAAGGCTTCAATATTTCGCCTGGTTCGGTAAAGGTGTATGCCGGTGGCATGCCCTTACAAGAGGGCTTGGACTACACGGTTGATTACACCTTTGGAAAAGTTACCATCTTGAATGAAGGCATTCTTACTTCGGGTAAGGACATTGACATTAACTATGAGCAACAAGATCCGTTCGCGTTTCAAACGCGGTCGTTACTGGGTACCCGAATGGATTATAAGTTGAATGATGACATCAATATCGGTTCAACGTTTTTGTATTACAACGAGCGGCCCCTGGTTTCGCGTAACCTGATTGGTACCGAACCCGCACGTAACATTCAATACGGGTTAGACTTTAATATGCGCAAGGAATCGCGCTTCTTAACCAAGATGGTAGATGCGCTGCCCTTCCTTCAAACCAAAGAACAATCTACGGTTACACTCAATGCCGAGTTTGCCCAACTGCTGCCGGGCACATCCAACATTGTAGATGGCGATGGCACTTCTTTTATTGATGACTTTGAAAACACCGCTACCCCGTATAGTTTACTTAGTCCGCAGGCCTGGAAGCTGGCATCTATACCAAAGGATTTAAAGTTTGATGAAACCGGAGGCGATGCTAATAATGTGAGGGCTGGTTATAAACGAGCCAAGTTAGCCTGGTACCAGGTAGATAATTTGTTTTACAGAACCGGAGGCCGGTTTAAACCGGCTAACATAAATGATGAAGATTTAAGAAATCATTATGTAAGATCTGTATCACCACAGGAAATTTTTCCTTTCTTTGATAATTACATAGGTAATTTCTTTGAGCAGATTTTTGATGTGGCGTATTATCCTGCTGAGCGGGGGCCTTACAACTACAATACACAGCTTGATACCAGAGGACGGTTAAACAATCCACGCGGCAATTGGGCCGGCATAACCACAGCCATTCGTACCGAGGTTGATTTTGATAAGGCCAATATCGAATACCTGGAATTCTGGTTATTGAATCCTTTCATTAACAACCCGAGAGGAGTAATTAATGATGGCATCAACACACCTGAATCAAACACAACGGGCGGTAAACTTATTTTTCATCTGGGTAGTATCTCGGAAGATGTAATGCGCGATGGCAAGCACGCCTTTGAAAACGGTTTGCCTGCCGATGGCGATCTTTCTGCCATTAACGTAACCGATAACCCATGGGGTTATGTTACCAATAAACAATATATCAATAATGCCTTTGACAATAATGCCGCTGGTCGACCAAATCAGGATGTGGGATTAGATGGAATTGGAAATTCAAAGGAACTTGAAAAATTTAACGACACATTCCTTAGCCAATTAAACCCGGACGCAAGGGCTATTGCTGAACGAGATCCATCCGCTGATGACTTCAACTACTTTTTAGGTAATGATCTTGATGATCGCGATGCTAAAATTCTGGAACGTTATAAAAACTTCAACAACCAGGAAGGCAACACACCTGTGCTTACAGGCAACGAAGCGTTTGCTATTTCCGGAACTACTATACCCGATAATGAAGATTTAAATCAGGACAACACCTTGAGCGACCTGGAAGAGTATTATACATACAACATTGACCTAACACCAGCTAACCTTCAGGTAGGTAATAAGTATATTGTAGATGCCGTTACTTCGTCCGATAATCCCGATGCAACCTGGTATTTGTTCCGTATTCCCGTAAGGCAGTTTGATGGCGTGGTGGGTGGTATTGATGGTTTTAAATCCATTCGCTATGCACGCATGATCCTTACTGAGTTTGATAAACCTGTTGTGCTGCGAATGGCCAAATTCAGAGCGGTTGGTAATCGTTGGCGCAGGTACACTGAGAACCTGGAAGAGTCGCGCTTTGGTGAACCCATTGAGCCTAACCTCGATAATTTTTCGGTATCGGTAGTAAACATTGAAGAGAACGGCAGCCCGAACGAGGTTAAGCCTGGTTACATCGAACCCTTAAGACGCGACCGCGATAATACTTCGGCTGTGCAGCGCAGGTTAAATGAGCAGTCGGTGCAAATGTGCGTAACCGAGTTGCCCGATGGCGATGCACGTGCCATTTACAAAAACGTGTCGATGGACTTCTTTAACTACGGGCGCATTAAAATGTTTATCAGTGCGCATAATACCAATGCCACCAAACCTATTCAGGATAATGAGTTGGTTGCTTTCTTACGGTTGGGTACCGACTTTGATGAAAACTATTATGAGATAGAACTACCTCTTAAAATCACACCAGCCGGAGTACGATCGATAGAAGAAGTATGGCCCGACCAAAATCAGATTGATCTTGATTTGAATGAATTGTATGCCTTAAAGGCAAGACGCGATCGCGAAGGATTTAATCTTGGTATTTTATATCCGCAAGCCGGGCCCGAGCCAGCCGGTAAGCACGGCATTCGCATTTTGGGTCGACCCGATTTAAGTCAGGTGCGTACCATGATGATTGGGTTGCGTAACCCACGCACCGATGATGCCAAAACATTTGATGTTTGTTTATGGGCTAATGAAATGCGCTTAACCGATTTCGATCGCACCGCAGGTTGGGCTGCTAACGTAATGTTAAACACCAAACTGGCCGATCTTGGTACTGTGAGTGGTTCGCTGCGCCATATTAGTTTTGGCTATGGTGGGGTGCAATCTAAAATTTCGGAGCGCGCACGCGGAGAAACCACACGGTATGATGTTTCGGCCAACTTGAACATTGATAAACTATTGCCGCAATGGACGGGCTTAAAGATTCCGATGTTTATCAGTTACGAAAACACCACTATCAATCCGAAGTACGATCCGGCCAACCCCGACTTGCGCATACAAGCCGCATTACAATCCTTTAATTCAGATGCAGAACGAGAGGAGTATTTAAAAATCATTCAGGACCGCAGCATCAGGCGAAGTTTAAACTTTACCAACGTGCGCAAAGTGAAAACCAATAAGGAAGCGGTAGCACATATTTATGACATTGAGAACTTCTCGTTTACGTATGCATTCAGCGAAGCCACGCAAACCAATTTTAATCTGCAGGAAAATACTATGCGCAACTATCGGGGCGCAGTAGTATGGCAATACGCACCTAAGTTTAAAGGCTTTGAACCTTTTAAAGATTCCAAGGCATTGAAGTCGCCCTTCCTGCAACTGATAAAGGATTTTAACTTCAACCCGATGCCCAGCAATATTTCGGTGCGGGGCGAGTTAGACAGGTCGTTTAACAAAATGGTTTACCGCAATGCCAGCAGTACTGCTGAAAGTTCTATTCCCAACTTCCAGAAATTTTTTGTATTCAATCGGTTTTATAATGTTCGCTGGAGCATCAC
>DPSB01000655.1:0-7385 GCA_003537495.1 Cytophagales bacterium
ACTTCCAGTATTTGTACTTCACTGGCCTGATCTACCTTTTTACCATCGAATACAAAGCGCGATAAAACATTGGCCGATTTTTCAGGATGTGAATAATAAATGTATAACCAATTATTTTTTGCGAAATCAGGATCGGCAGTTATACCGAGCATACCATCTTCATACTTAGTCCATACATTAAACGTATTGATCTGGTTAATCGAATCCGTTTTAGGATCATAGAGTTTAACGGCACCCTTGCGTTCAATAAAAATGATCCGGCTGTCCGGCAGAATGGTCATTTCGGTAGGCTCATCGAAATTGTTACCCAATACATTTTTAGTAAAGCGGTTTTCTTCCGGCACACGCTTGGCTCTCGCTTTCGCGAAGTCAGGTTTCTTCTCGCCTATCGCATATTTAATTCCCTGATATAAATGACTAAGAAATAATTCTTCGCTAAACGATTCATCGGTATGACCGAGCCCGGTATAAAACGAACGACCACCATCAAAATCATGATACCAGGCAATCGGATGGTTTTCGCCATTCTCGCCACCTTTATAACTGGTTTCATCCAGATTATACAAAACAGTTATCTCGTCCGAAATCTTTTTATAGTTATATAACTCATCAGTCCGAATCCATTCGTCAGGTAAATTATCTTCACCAAACGGCTTTATCTTTTTAAATTTTGCTTCCTGAATTTGCGGATGACTTTTAAAGTAAGCACCCACCAGTTTACCATACCACCACCAATCGTACTCCGTATCGGCAGCAGCGTGGATACCCACATAACCTCCACCCGACTGAATGAAACGCATGAACTGATTTTGTTGCTGCTGATCCAGTACATCACCTGTGGTGCTCAGAAAAATTACAGCCCGGTATTTTTTCAGGTTCTCTTCGGTAAATACATCGGCAGATTCTGTGGTGTCGACTGCAAAACCTTTTTCAGCACCGAGTTTAATTAATGCAGCTTTGCCCGCTTCAATGGATTGGTGTCTGAAACCTTTAGTTTTGGAAAATACCAGTACGCGTGGCGATTCCTGGGTACAGGAGTAAAGAATAATACAGCAACTTAAAAGAATAAAAAGCTTTTTCATTTGTGAAGATGTGTGTAATAAATCGGTTGACTAAACTATAGCTAAACAAAAAACCTCTTCTGGTTAAAGAGGTTTAATTTTAATGTTTCGATACCAAACCTTATCGCCATGATCTTGCAAAGCGATATGACCTTTTGAAAACTTACCAAAACCGGGCATACTTTTGAATTTACTTCCGGCCACCATTGCATCCCACTCGGGTGTATGCATGGTAAACTCAACTGTTTTTACTCCGTTAAGCCAGAACTCAAACTTTCCTTTGTTGGAAATAAGCCGAGCTACATTCCACTCGCCCGCAGGCTTCACGGTTTCTTTCGAACAAGAAATCAAATCGTATAAATCGCCAGCACGATGCTTTATAATCTTTGCATCGGGATGGCATTCGTTATCCAACACTTGCATTTCAGGGCCTGTCATCCAAATGTATTTATACTCATCAGATTCCTGAGCATTAAAAATTACACCGCTATTTCCGCAGGGTTGAATCTTCCACTCCAGGTACAACTCATAGTTTTCAAATTGCTGATCCGTAACAAGATCTCCACCCTTTTCTTCTTTGTTTGATGTATCCAAAAAGAGTGCATCGTCAGAAATTTTCCAGGCAGCGCCTACCTTGTCGGATTTAAAGGAATGCCAACCTTTGGTGGTTTTACCATCGAACAAAAGTTGCCAACCGTCTTTTTTTTCTTTGGCGGAAAGTGAATTGTGTTGTGCGTTTGCTGCACTGGCAACAACACACAACATAACAATACAGGCTACCCGCATCTTAATGTTCTTTTTCACCATCTAATGATAGTACATAGCGGGCCATCTTCTCCGCATCAATCTGCGAAAGATCGGCATGTGGCGACATGGGAATCTCACCCCACACACCGGTTCCACCTTCTATGATTTTCTTAGCGAGGTAAGTAACGTTGGCTGCGGTAAATTCATACTTCTTGGCAACTTCCGTATGTGCCGGACCAATAAGTTTATTGGTAGCATGATGGCAGGTTTTACAATCGCTGGCTTTTACCAATGCTTCGCCTTGTGCAATTACATCCACTGATTCAACTGGTGCGGTTGTTTCATCAGGAGTACCATAATCTTCAGATGTAGTCTCTGCTTTTTTAGAGCCACAGTACATAAGCGTTACCGCTAGCACCAACATTAACAGTATTGAAATTTTATTTTTCATGGGGATCATTTTAGATTTAATCAGATTAACTTAGTCCTAATACTTTTTTATTAAGCGATGGATTTTTTCCGGTAGATGCGAAATCATCAAACGCCTTTTCTGTTACACGAATGATGTGATCTTTAATAAATGGTGCTCCTTCGGCTGCACCTTGTTCCGGATGTTTGATGCAACACTCCCACTCCAGTACAGCCCAACCACTGTAATCATACTGAGCCAACTTACTGAAGATAGATTGAAAATCAACCTGACCATCGCCAAGCGAACGGAAACGGCCCGGACGGTTTACCCAATCCTGAAAACCACCATATACTCCGCTCTTGCCAGTGGGGTTAAATTCTGCATCCTTCACATGAAACATCTTAATGAAGGAATTATAGAAGTCGATGTATTGCAGGTAATCTAATTGTTGCAATACAAAGTGACTTGGATCATACAAAATATTAGCGCGTGTATGTTTACCGGTTGCTTCCCAGAAACGTTCGAATGTTATACCATCGTGCAAATCTTCGCCCGGATGGATTTCGTAACAAACATCTACACCTACTTTATCGAAGGCATTCAATATGGGCAGCCAACGCTTGGCTAATTCTTTAAAGCCATCTTCTACCAATCCGGCCGGACGTTGCGGCCACGGGTAAACTGTATGCCACATCAACGCACCCGAAAAAGTAGCATGCGCATTCAATCCTAAATTTTTACTGGCTTTGGCTGCGAGTTTTAACTGATCAACTGCCCAGGCTGTACGTTCTTTTGGTTTACCATGAACTGACTTCGGAGCAAAACCATCGAACATCACATCGTATGCCGGATGAACTGCTACTAATTGACCTTGCAAGTGCGTAGAAAGTTCAGTGATTTGTAAACCACACGATTCAACCGTCTCGCGAAGTTCGTCTGCATAGTCTTTACTCTCGGCAGCTTTTCTAAGATCAATACAGCGACTATCCCAGGTTGGAATTTGTACGCCTACATAACCCAGCGAAGCTACCCACTTGCAAATTGATTTCAGATTATTGAATGGAGATTCATCGCCCATGAACTGGGCCAGAAAAATTCCAGGGCCTTTTAATGTCTTCATAACTTAAACTTCAAATGGAGTCCACTTCTCTTTACTTTGACCACTCTTCACTACGTTATCGATAAACGCCATACCGCGGATACCATCATCCACCGAAGGGAAATCGATATGCTCAGGAGCTTTGGTGCCATCAATCTTGGCAGTTAACGCTAATGCAAAATTGCGATAGAGGTTAGCGAATGCTTCCAGATAACCTTCGGGGTGGCCACCCGGAGTGCGTGTATTAAACAATGCTTCCGGATGTAAAAATCCATTGGTGCCCGCACGATAAATCTGAGTTGGCTTATCCAGCCATTTTACCAGCAACGTATTCGGTTCTTGTTGCGACCATTCCAGGCCACCGTTCTCGCCATACACCCGAATCTTCAATGCGTTTTCTTCACCAGCTGCAACTTGTGAGGCCATTAACACACCGGCTCCACCATTATCAAACTTCAGCAACACATTGCCATCATCATCCAATGCCCGGCCCGGTACCATGATATTCAAATCGGCACACAAGTGTGTAATTTTTAAACCCGTGATAAACTCAGCCAGGTGTGCAGCATGTGTACCAATGTCGCCCATCGCACCGGCTTTACCCGAGCGTTTAGGATCAGTTCGCCATGCAGCCTGGGCATTGCCTTCGCGTTCGCTCATTTTACTAAGCCATCCTTGGGGATACTCCACATATACTTTGCGGATTTTGCCGAAGATACCATCGCGCACCATGGCACGTGCTTCACGAACCATCGGGTAACCCGAGTAAGTATGCGTTAAGCAAAGTAACAAACCCGTTTCCTGAACTTTCTTTTTTAATTGACGAGCCTCATCAATGGTAAAAGTGATGGGCTTTTCAATCACCACATGAAAACCTTTTTCAAGTGCCAGCATGGCTGGTGCGAAGTGTGCAAAGTTTGGCGTAACTATGGTTACAAAATCAATGCGTTTATCGGCCGGAAGTTTACTCTCCTTCTCAATCATTTCTTCGAAGGTGGTGTAGGTTCTATCTTCTGCCAGGAACAACATCTTGCCACTTTCTTTGGCTACATCCGGGTTGATACTAAGGGCTCCGGCAACCACTTCAATAAGTCCGTCCATGTTGGCGGCCAGGCGATGGATCGATCCGATAAAGGCATCTTTGCCTCCACCTACCATTCCCATTCTGAGTTTTCTGTTCATGCGATTAGGCTCTGGTTATTTTTAAAAGTTAAAGCGAAAAATACTTAAATTCCATTATTTTAACACACATTCTTTTTTGAAAGGTGGGCCAAACATTCACAACACCCAACAAATAATTCTATTCTACAACAATTTTAAATGAAGTGAAAAGTGCAAGTGAATCACCTGGAAATGAGAACTGAGCTATAAATTGGTAGTGTCCCCGTTTCTT
The DNA here is from genome assembly GCA_003537495.1 of Cytophagales bacterium. Lineage (GTDB taxonomy): Bacteria > Bacteroidota > Bacteroidia > Cytophagales > Cyclobacteriaceae > ELB16-189. The sequence goes on from DPSB01000655.1 coordinate 4,713, forward strand.
TGGCCCTATCAAAATTTTATAAACATTACTATCGGATGATGTTTCAGCAATAAAACTTGTGGTATCTTGTTCGTTTCCGATAATTAGTGTACCACTTTGATATTTTTTCTCCACAACATTGCTAATTGATCCAATAATAGTTAGCGTATCACCTAATGTAAGGGTGTCTCGATTAAATCTAACAAGCGGAGACATCTCAAGAAGTTTACCTGATTTATCATAATTTCTCTCTTTGTAAAATATGTTATTTTCATTTAACTGAGCATCATATTTAAGAGTACCCGTTTCATAGTAAATCTTGACCGCACTAACTTTTCCCTGGTTGTATAAATATTCGGTACGTATAACTCCATTAGAGTCGTAGGCAATAGTTACTCCGTTTCTAAAGCCCTTACTCCATTTTGATGTCTCCTCTCTTTTTCCGTCCGGATAATAATAAGTTAAGTTTCCATCCAAAACACCTTCCGAGTATTCACCTTTGCTCTTAATACTCTTTTCAGGATCACTATAGTACTCATACTTGACATCCTTCCTTTCACATGAAGAAAATAAAATAAGTTCAGATAAGATCAAAAGAAATAGATAAACACGTTTTGCCATTCTTAATATTGAATGTAAACTTTTAATTTCTACATCAAAATTCCTCGTCTACAGTTTTCTCAAACAAACTTATTCAACAGGTTTTCAAGGTATTCTTGTTTTCCGCTAATTTGGGCAGGTTCACCATTCTTTAATGCCAACTGGCGCAACTCGCGCAACCCAAGGCTTCCGTTTTCAAACTTCTTACCATTGCCTCTGTCGAACGATGCGTAGCGATCTTTCTTCATTTGTGCGTACTCGCCATTTTCTAAAATAGCATGGGCTGCAATCAATGCTTTGGCAAACGTATCCATGCCGCCAATGTGCGCATAGAAGATATCCACCAGATCGGTTGAGTTTCTGCGAGTCTTGGCATCGAAGTTTACACCACCGGTTTTAAAACCACCGGCCTGTAAAATCACCAGCACGGCTTCGGTAAGTTCGTATACACTGTTTGGAAACTGATCGGTATCCCAGCCGTTTTGGTTATCGCCCCGGTTAGCATCAATACTTCCCAATGCGTTGGCATCGGCAGCCACTTGCAATTCATGATCGAAAGTATGACTGGCCAAAGTTGCATGGTTCACCTCTATGTTCAGTTTGAAGTCATCCATCAAATCGAACTGCCGCAAAAAGTTTAGACATGTGGCGGCATCGAAATCGTATTGATGTTTGGATGGTTCCATCGGTTTAGGTTCGATGTAGAACACTCCTTTAAAGCCTTGCTTGCGGGCATAGTCGCGCGAGATTTGCAGGAAGCGAGCCAGGTGTTCCTGTTCGCGTTTCATATTGGTATTCAACAACGACATATACCCTTCTCTTCCACCCCAGAATGTATAGCCAGTGCCACCTAATTCAATGGTAGCATCAATAGCATTCTTTACCTGGGCAGCTGCGTGTGTTACCACATTAAAATCAGGGTTGGTTGCGGCACCATTCATGTAGCGTGGGTTGCTAAAGAGATTTGCTGTTCCCCATAAAAGCTTCACCCCTGAGTCCGACTGTTTCTGCTTGGCGTAATCTACAATCTTACGCAAGCGCTTTTCTGATTCTGCCAAAGTTGGCGCTTCATCCACCAGATCGTAATCGTGAAAGCAATAGAAAGGTGCTCCGATTTTGGTTATAAATTCAAATGCAGCGTCCATCTTGTCATAAGCGCGTTGCACGGCATCGCCACTTTGTAACCAGGGAAACTGCTTGGTACCTGGTCCGAAAGGATCGCCACCGGTTCCGCAGAAGGTATGCCAGTAGGAAATGGCAAACCGCAGGTGCTCTTGCATTGTTTTACGCCCCACTTTTTTGTTGGGATTGTAAAACTTAAATGCCAGTGGATTATCCGAATCTTTACCCTCGTACTTAATGGCACGAATGCCTTTGAAATACTCTTGTTTTCCTTTGATTACTTTCATGACTTTAATTTTTATTGAGTTGATTTATAATTTAGAGAGTTGTTGATTCAAAATGTATTTCCATTTCTGATAAACCATTTCATGCTGTTCCTGATCTTGAAGATTGGGTGATTCATCAAGCAATAACCTTAACCCGGTAAATGCCTGTTTAAAGCTGGAGTAAATACCTGCCCCTACTCCCGCACCCAACGCAGCACCCATGGCACCATCAGTATCGTAAAGTTCTAATCGTGCGCCAATCGTGTTCACAAAAGCATTACGAAACACCGGACTCAAAAACATATTGGCATGACCGGCCCGTATTACTTGCGATTTTAAACCCATTGATTGCAGAATATCGAAGCCGTATCGCAGCGCAAACACGATTCCTTCCTGTGCTGCACGAAATACATGCGCTTGCGAGTGTCTATTAAAATCAAGTCCATGCCACGATGCATTAATCACCTTGTTTTCCAGAATGCGCTCGGCTCCGTTTCCGAAAGGCAACATCAATAAACCATCGGCACCAACCCGCACCCCCGAAGCCAACTCGTTTATTTTGGTATACGGAAATGCATCTACACTGCGGATGTTCTTTCGCAGCCAGCTGTTTAAAATACCGGTTCCATTCACGCAAAGTAAAATACCATTGCGTTTTTGTTCTGCTTTATTATTAACGTGTAAGAAAGCATTTACACGCGATTGT
>DPSB01000655.1:7623-8181 GCA_003537495.1 Cytophagales bacterium
TGTTTACATGTATAAAAGCGTTTACACGCGATTGCTTATCAAATGCATTGTCATCAGTTACACTGTAAATCACTCCTGACGTTCCCGCAGTGGCGGCTGTCTCACCCGGATTCAACACATTCAATGAAAATGCATTGTTGGGTTGGTCGCCCGCACGGTACGAAACCGGAGTTCCTTTTTTCAATCCGGTGAGTTCGGCTGCTTTGGCATCTACTTCGGCCTGTATGGAAAATACAGGTTTGATCTCAGGCAGTAGATCAGCGCTTATTCCGTAATGATCCAGCAACGACTGTGCAACAGAACCTGTTTTGTAATCCCAGAAAATACCTTCCGACAAACCGGTATCGGTTGTTGTTATTTCACCACTTAGTTTATATGCGATGTAATCACCTGGCAACATAATTTTGTGGATGCGTGCATAAACTTCAGGTTCATTTTCTTTTACCCACTTTAGTTTTGATGCCGTAAAGTTTCCTGGCGAATTGAGAAAGTGTGACAAACAGTATGACTCACCCAGTTTAGTAAAAGCTTCATCACCATACTTTACCGCGCGGCTAT
>DPSB01000352.1 GCA_003537495.1 Cytophagales bacterium
GACCAATCTGGATTTTCTTCATCTGGTAATTTTACGCTTGCCCTACCCACCGGTTTTGTATTTGATCAGACCGTTACGACAGCACCATCTACAACCGGGGCGGGGATAACAATCTCTACACTAAGCTATCCATCTAGCAGTGTAGTTGAGTTTACGATAACATTAATAGCCGCAGCCGCTACCAGCACCAACAGTATTACTATAGGTGGCCTTAGAATCCGGCACCCACATCCTGGCACTCAAAGCCCCGCTAATGCTGGTGGTACAATAACCCGTGCCGGTGGTACAGCAACCATTGCCGGAGTAATTTCTGGTACAACTTTAGGAAATGTAAATGCCACCGAAACCGGACCTGCTGTTGATTTTACTGTGGTAAAAATTAATTCAGGAGATGTGGATGTGGAAGCAAGTGAAACCAGATTTAGCCAAAACTCAAATCCGGTTCGTTTAGTGGGTAGTCCTGCTGGAGGAGGAACTGGTACTGAGTTTTCAGGATCAGGTGTTACCTTAGTTGGTGTACAATATCGATTTAATCCGCAATCACTATCACCCGGTACTTATCCCATTACTTTCAAGTATAAAGATGCCGCTGGAGCAAAATGTGAAAAAGTTGTTATAAAGAATTTTGAGGTTTATACAACCAACATTACAAATCTAAATGCTCAGTATTGTAATAATGACCCGCAAACATTACCTATAAATGTTGACGCATACTTGGCCGCATTTTACCCCACCTACACATTGGATAAATTTGTTTATTGGGACCCTACAACCTTTGCAGAAGTGGATATTACCAATCCTATGAATGATGTTTTTGATCCCAAATTACCCGAATACCAAGAGCTATATTCCAATACCGGAACCTATTACGGTGTAATAGGTATTTGGATTGGTTTTGTAATAAGTGAACCGCCATTAAAGTTGATTAAAAGAACAATCTGGCAACTTATACCTGTCCGCCCTGCCCCTAAACCATCGTTTGCTTTACCCGGTGATGACTACGAATTCTGTGATGATGAAGCTCCTGTTAGGTTAACCGGGTCTCCTGCAAACTCTAATTCAACCAGCAACGATCTCTTTACTGCGGGAAATGGCCAGAGTACATCAATACCAATTCCCTCTGCTTCACCTGCTGAATGGTTTTTTATTCCGTCAAATGTAACCGGAGTTACTGTTGGCACTACAACAGAGATTCCAGTCACTTATACCTATAGAGATCCATCTACAGGATGTACAGGTATTTCGGAACCCAAAATCATTAAAGTTAACAAGCGGCCCGAGGTTATTTTAGCTAATGATATTATTTCAGAAGGTGGTAATAACCCGCAAATCTGCCAGGGGGAAGACATTCCAGTATTTGTTGCAAATCCCGATCCTAACATAACATACTATTGGTATAATAATATTACCCTTACGGAATTATTAGCCTCCGGTCCTTCATTTCAGCCAGCCATAGATAAAAATTTACCTGGCATTACTAACTTTTATGTTACCAAGGCAAGTGCTGGATGCGAAAGTGCAGGCGCGAATATATCTGTAGCCGTACGGAATCTGCCCAAGATTGACTTTACCTGGCAGAATGTATGCCTTGACCAAACAGCCGGTTTCTCAACAACAAATTTTAATGCGATAGAAAACTCAACTCCTACGCTTACCGATCTAGTTTATACCTGGGATTTCAATTTGAATAGTACATTAAATCATAACAATGATGCTCTTGAAGATGAGGAAATTCTAATTAGCAATCCTGTAGTAAATTATACAACTGCAGGATCCGACATTGTTAAGCTAATCGTAAACACTCAATTTGATTGCCGTGACACCGTGTCAAAGCCGGTTTACATTGTACCTAAAGTAACCGACCCTATTGCAGTAAGCACACCTTACACGCAAGACTTTAATACAGACGCAGCTGGTTGGATTGCTGGTGGAACCAATTCTTCCTGGGAATGGGGTACCTTTCTAAAAAAAGGAACCGAAGCCAATCCAACTCGTGGTCGTGGTTGGGAAACTACCCTAAATGGTGACAACAATCAGGAGGAGCAATCGTGGGTGCTGAGCAATTGTTTTGACATAGCGAGTACTAAACCTGTTATTTCATTAGATATTTTTTCTGATACCCCATTAGGGGTGAATGGTGTTGTTCTTCAAGCCAATACCAATGGAAACATTGCAAATGATGCCAGTTGGATTACAATTGGTGCCGTAAACAGCGGTATAAACTGGTATGATGCAACAGGGATTGCCAGCAGGCCTGGTAATCAGGCTTCGGTTGGTTTGGGCTGGTCAGGCAATGCACTTACGCGGCCCAATAAATATGAAACCTGGACAACTGCTATTTTTAATCTGGATCCTTTGGCCGGTGCATCGAACGTAGTATTCAGATTAGCCTTTGCCGCTGACAAAGCCCAAAGCGATGGCTTTGCATTTGATAATGTATTTATTGGCGAACGTACCCGCGTGGTTATGATTAAAAATTTTACCAACAATTCCGTTACTGGTACGCCAACGGTTTCCTTCCATAAGAACCTATACAGAAATTTAGGTGTTGCAGGATCGGAAGTGGTAAAGGTTCAATATCATACCCCCTTTCCGGGCGATGATCCTGTTAATGCATTAAATCCTCAGATCAATAATGCCCGCACAGCTTTTTATGGAATTACGGAAGCTCCAACTATGCGGATAGATGGCCGAGCGAGGACTGGTAACGTAGACACCTGGCTCAATAGTCTTTATGATGAGCGAGTCTTAACTCCCTCGCCAATTGAAATTATCCCTACTGTTACAAAAGTAAATGGCGAAGTTATAATCAGCACTGACATCATCAATCGCACCGGTCAAACTTTACCGTTACAAGGTGCGCATGTGTTTACTACCATCGTTCAAAGAAGTGTAACTGAAGCAGCTCTTCTCAGTGGGACAACGAATAATGAGTTTGTATTTGTTGCGCGACAAATGTTACCATCACCTACCGGAGTAATTATTGAAAACAATATTGCGGCTAGTGATACTTATACGGTACCAGATGTGGTCTGGAGATTTAACAGTGGCGATGCCATTGTGATTACCGTACAGGAAACGGGCGGATCAAAAGAAGTCTATCAATCGCATGTTGTATTAACGCCACCCCAACCCGATTTGGTAACAGGCATCGAAGACCTTGCCGAATACATCACCATCTACCCGAACCCGGCCAATGAAAGTTTTGAAATTGAATTGCCCACCAAAGCTGAAAACCGTTTGATGGTTAATTTAATTGACCCCGTTGGCCGCGCTGCCCAACAATTCTACTTTGAAAAAGGTGAGCAGACCAAAACCGTAAACACCCAAAATCTGGCGCAGGGTATTTATGTGGTGCAGATTGGATCAGGAAAGACGGGGGTTGTGAGGAAGAAAGTGCTGGTAGTGCATTAAAGGTAATTAGTCTTAAGTCAAAAGTTTAAAGTGAATCCTGCTTTAAACTTTTGACTTTTTACTTTTAGCTACCACAGCAGGAAAGTCGCTACACATACTTTTTCAAAAAAGCACGTGTACCCAGTACTTCAATTGTAGAAAAAAAGAAATCGTCCGCATCTTCCGTAACAATACATGTACACTGAGCTAGTATAGCCGAATAGTATTCGAGTCCATCCTCAAAATCTTTGATTGCCTTGTTGGCAATGGTTTTTTCAACTACGGTCTGATCGGTAGTGGTAATCTTGATTTTACTGGCTAGCAAACTGATTTTTTTTCTTGCCATATCACTCCCCGATTTCTTCTCAGCAAAATAAAATGCAATGGCAAGGCAAATAGGAGAAGTGTAAACTCCAAAGTTCGGATTATCAGCCAGGCTTAAAACTTTGGCTGCGTAAGGAAATAATGGATACTCTTTGTTTAAAACCGTAACAAGAATA
>DPSB01000536.1 GCA_003537495.1 Cytophagales bacterium
CGCGCTCATGTAGAATGGCAACGAGCCAACAAAGGCAAATGGAATTATAGTTCGAATGAAACAGCTTTACAGGAATTCTGGAAAGAAGGTATTACCCGCATGGGAAATTATGAAAGCATTGTAACGCTGGCCATGCGGGGCGATGGCGATGAACCCATGTCTCAGGAAAGTAACATTGCCTTGCTGCAAAGAATTGTAGACGATCAACGTGCTATCCTTCAAGATGTAACTGGTAAACCGGCAACAGCTACCCCACAAGTATGGGCACTCTATAAAGAAGTGCAGGATTATTACGATAAGGGTATGCGAGTACCCGATGATGTAACCCTGTTATTGTGCGATGACAATTGGGGTAACATTCGTAAACTGCCACAGCTGAATGAACCCGAACGCAAAGGTGGTTATGGCATCTATTATCATTTTGATTATGTAGGTGGCCCACGCAATTATAAATGGATAAACACCAATCCGATTCCCCGTGTGTGGGAGCAAATGCATCTGGCTTATCAATACGGAGCCAATCAACTTTGGGTGGTAAATGTGGGCGATCTTAAGCCAATGGAATTTCCGATTTCTTTCTTTTTAGATTATGCCTGGAACCCCAACGCTATCCAGGCCGAAGATTTAAAACAGCATACCGAACAATGGTGTGCACAGCAATTTGGCGTAACCCATAAACAAGAACTTGCTTCCCTCCTTTCTGGCTATTTAAAATACAACGGTCGTGTTAAACCCGAACTTTTGAATGAAAAAACCTATAGCCTTGAAAACTACAACGAGTTTACGCGCGTGGTTGAGGACTATAAGAATCTGGAAACGCGTGCAAATGCATTAGCCGCTAAACTCGATCCCGTGCAACGGGAAGCCTATTATCAATTGATTCAACATCCTATTCAGGCAAGTGCAAACCTGTATGAACTTTATTATTATGTGGCCTTGAATCATCAGGCTGCAGCCAAAAACGATTTGCAGGCAAATGTGTATGCCGATAAAGCCAAAGAACATTATCGTAAAGATTCACTGATCACAGCAGAGTTTCATAAGCGCAATAATGGCAAGTGGAATTACATGATGAGCCAGACCCACATTGGTTATACGTACTGGCAGCAACCACCGGTAAACAAAATGCCGGTAGTTAAATACATATCATCAGGTATAAATTTACCAAAGCCCAAACCAATTAGTTCAACAGATGCAAGGGCGTTGGTACCTCCTGCCGCTACCGGAAATATTTTCTATGAACGCGATCAATATGTTTCAATGGAAGCCGATCATACCACGCGTATCCATAATTCGGATGGTGTAGCATGGAAAGTAATTCCTGATCTCGGTAAAACAGGTTCGGCTATTACTACTTTTCCGGTAACGGCCAAGGCATCATTATCGGCATCATCACCCTATCTGGAGTATGAATTTTATTCCTACAGCTCAGGTAAAGCCAACGTACTGCTTTACTTCTCTCCTACACTTAATTTTCAGGCTTCGCCAAAAGGTTTGCAATATGCTCTATCTATTGATGATGAAACCCCAGAAGTGTTTAGTCTCAATGTCGATGATGCTGAACTTAAAACCTGGGAAAAGTGGGTGGCCAATAATATTAACATCAAAATAAGTAGTCATAGCATGCAAAAACCGGGTAAGCATACCCTTAAATTCTGGGTGGTGGATTCTGGAATTGTTTTACAAAAAATTGTAGTAGATTTTGGCGGTTTAAAACCCAGTTATTTAGGCCCACCAGAAACCAAATTTTAATTAAAGCAGAAACAACTATGACTCAAAAATTTTCATTTCGTCTTTTATTTGCAGCCTGTTTGTCTTTTGCCATTATCAGTTGTGGCAGCAAACAGGCAACCGAAACAGATTCCGCAGTAACAGATTCAGTTGCAGCACCCATTCCTATTTCTCAACCTTTGGTGTCACACCTTTTTACAGCCGATCCTTCTGCGCATGTCTTTAACAATCGCATCTACATTTATCCTTCGCATGATATTGATGCCGGAACCGCGCAAGATGATGAAGGTGGTCACTTTGCCATGCAGGATTACCATGTATTTTCCATGGATGCTATTGGTGGCGAAGTTACCGATCATGGAGTTGCGTTAGATATTAAAGATGTGCCTTGGGCTGGAAGACAGATGTGGGCACCCGATGCGGCATTTGCAAATGGCATGTACTACTTATACTTCCCGGTAAAGGATAAGAACGATGTATTTAAAATAGGTGTGGCTACCAGTCAGAATCCGGAAGGTCCATTTAAAGCGGAAGCCAAACCGATTGAAGGAAGTTATAGCATAGACCCTACTGTTTTTAAAGATGATGATGGCACATTCTACATGTATTTTGGTGGTATTTGGGGTGGCCAGTTACAACGTTGGGATAACAACCAATATAAAGCGGATGGACAAAATCGTAAACCTGAAGAGCAAGCAGTGCTTCCTCGGATAGCAAAACTTAAAGCCGATATGAAAAGTTTTGCTGAACCGGTTAAAGAAATTCGATTAGTTGATGCGGATGGTAATACATTTACCGAAAGTCAGAACGATAAACGTTTCTTTGAAGCCGCCTGGGTACACAAGTACAATGGAAAATATTACTTCACGTACTCTACAGGCGATACTCATTTTATAAACTACGCTATTGGCGATTCGCCCTATGGCCCGTTTACCTATCAAGGAGTAGTGCTGCATCCAGTACAAGGCTGGACCAATCATCATTCGATTGTAGAAATCAACGGCAAGTGGTATTTATTTTATCACGATGTGCAGCTATCCGGTAAAACGCACTTACGAAATATTAAAGTTACTGAAATGCAACACAATGCTGATGGCAGCATCGAAGCCATTTATCCCTATAAGTAATGAGGCCACTATGTTATTATAAGTTTTTAGTGCTGTTTGTTGTTTTGATTTCGTGTAATGCGAAAAAAGATCAGGCAACAGAAAAGAAAGGATTGAAAGATTATTACGAAGATTATTTTCCGATTGGGGTAGCCGTTTCACCCCGGGCATTGAGTAGCGATGAAGCCGGTTTGATTACTTCGCAGTTCAATAGCGTAACCGCAGAGAATGCGATGAAGATGGGGCCTATTCATCCCAAAGAAGATGAATACTTCTGGGAACATGCCGATTCGATTGTAGCCTTCGCAGAACGAAATAAATTAAAAATTCGAGGCCATACGTTATGCTGGCATAGTCAAGCCCCTGGTTGGATGTTTATTGATGCGGACAGCAACCAGGTGAGCAAAGAAGTTTTGTTAGCCCGATTACAGGCGCACATCAATGCCGTAGCAGGTCGGTACAAAGGAAAGATTTATGCCTGGGATGTAGTGAACGAAGTTATCTCCGATAAGAAGGATGAATTTTATCGTGATAGCCCGTGGTATAAAATCTGTGGCCCTGACTTTATTGCCAAAGCTTTTGAATATGCGCATGCGGCAGATCCTGATGCGTTGCTTTTTTACAACGATTACAACGAGATAAATGCGACTAAGCGCAAGAAGATAATCCAGATGGTAACCGAGTTGCGCGCTGCTGGCGTACCCATTCACGGTGTGGGGTTGCAGGGGCATTGGTCTGTGTATGAACCTACGCGCGAACAATTGGATAGTACGCTAACTGAATTTTCTGCTTTAGGATTGCCTTTGCAGATTACTGAACTTGATGTTTCGGTTTATCCGAAAGAACATGGTCGCAGGGAACGTAAACCCGAAGATGATCAAACGGAATTTACTGCGGAGAAAGACAGTCTGCAAACCGCAGCCTATAAAATGTATTTTGAACTTTTCAGGAAGCATAAAGCCGCCATTACAAGCGTAACCTTTTGGAATATTAGCGACCGGCATAGCTGGCTTGATCATTTTCCGGTTCGCAATCGCAAAGACCATCCTTTACTTTTTGATAAGGATTTAAATCCGAAAAATTCGTTTCATCAGGTTATTGATTTTTAAAACATGATCCGTTACGCAGTTTGCATTTTGTTTATTCTTAAAACCAGTCTACTGATTGGTGAAATAAACCTGCCACGATTAATCAGCGATGGCGCTGTGTTGCAGCGGAACATCGAACTTAACCTATGGGGCTGGGCAGCGCCAAATGAAAAAATAGAATTGAGCTTTGGTGCAAAGAAATTCACCACACAAGCAAATGAATCGGGCGAATGGTTGCTTAAACTTCCGCCCCAACCTGCAGGCGGCCCGCATACTTTGGTTTTCGCAGGAACAAATCAGGTAACGGTAAAGAATGTACTCTTTGGCGATGTGTGGGTTTGTTCGGGGCAATCGAACATGGAGTTACCGATGGAGCGGGTGAAAGAAAAGTATCTTAACGAGATTGCCAATGCATCGCACGATTACATACGTCATTTTTTGGTGGCCGATAAATTCGATTTTAAGAAAGAACATACCGATCTGGATGCTGGTAGTTGGGTTGCGGCAACTCCGGCTACGGTGTTAGATTTTTCAGCAGTAGCATATTTTTTTGCACTTGATCTCTACAAAAAATATAACGTGCCGGTGGGATTAATCAATGCTGCATTGGGTGGTTCGCCTGTTGAAGCGTGGATCAGTGAAGATGCGCTGCTTTCCTTTCCTGCTGCCTATAACGAGTTACAACGTTTTAAAGTCGATGCCTTGATTAAAGAAATAGAAACTACGGATAGAACTCGTGCTTCGAAATGGTATAGTGAATTAAACAGCAAAGATGTAGGTCTCAAAAAATGGAATCAGGTTACTGTAAATGATGCCGATTGGAATACCATGCGCATACCCGGTTATTGGGCCGATGGAACGTTGGGTAGTGTAAATGGAGCTGTTTGGTTCAGAAAAAAAATAACTGTTCCTGCAAACATGGTTGGTAAACCTGGCAAGCTTTGGATGGGCCGTATTGTAGATGCCGACTCGGTTTTTGTGAATGGAAAATTTGTAGGCACTACCAGTTATCAATATCCACCGCGCAGATATTCATTTGGAAGTGATGTTTTACAAACTGGAGAAAACGTAATTGCTGTGCGGGTAATCAGTAATTCAGGTCGTGGTGGTTTTGTTTTCGATAAACCGTACTACCTGGCTGTTGATGCCGATACGCTGGATCTGAAAGGCGAATGGAAGTATAAACTTGGCACTACTATGCCACCGCTACAAGGCGAACCACCTGTACGTTGGAAACCCGCAGGCTTATATAATCGGATGATTGCTCCATTACTCAACTATAAAATTAAAGGTGTGATCTGGTATCAGGGCGAATCGAATACACGCGATCCGCTACTGTATGAAAAAACCTTCCCCGCTTTAATTAATAACTGGCGCAATAAATGGAAGCAAGGTGACTTTCCGTTTTTGTTTGTTCAACTCGCCAACTTTATGGAAACAAAAGCTCAACCAACTGAAAGCGATTGGGCTGCACTCCGGCAGGCACAACTCAAAACACTTTCCGTAGCCAACACGGCTATGGCTGTAACTATAGACATTGGTGAGTGGAATGATATCCATCCACTAAACAAAGCCGATGTAGGCAAACGTCTCGCACTGGCTGCGCAGCAGGTAGCCAAAGAACCGAATGCTATTGGTAGTCCCTTGTATGTAAGCCATCAAATAAAAGGAAATAAAATTGTAATTCATTTTAAGCAAACCGGCAGTGGACTGATAACCAAAGGTGATGCGTTGAAGTATTTTGCCATTGCAGGTGCTGATAAAAAATTTGTATGGGCAAAAGCCCGCATTGAAGGCAACACAATTGTGGTGTGGAGCGATGCCGTAACCAACCCCGTTGCTGTGCGCTATGCATGGGCCGATAATCCAGAGGGTGCAAATCTTTTTAACAAAGAAGGATTGCCGGCATCTCCATTTAGTACTGATTAATCAAAACTTAAAAAACAGAACGCAGCTATTTGTGAAAATCGATTATAATACGACTACAAACGATTAACCATGAATCCCCCTAAAGAGATTACTATATACGATATCGCCAAAGTTCTGAACGTATCACCGGCCACGGTTAGTCGTGGGTTGAAAGACCACCCGGCTATCCGAAAAGATACCAAGAAACGAATTCTGGATGCGGCCCGTAAAATGGGTTATCAGCAAAATACATTTGCGAGCAATCTCAGGCGCAGACGATCCAATACCATTGGTGTTATTATCCCCCGACTGAATAGTTACTTTATGTCAACGGTAATTGCGGGTATGGAGAAAGTAGTTAATGAGCGTGGTTATAATTTAATTATCAGTCAATCGCAGGAATCGTTCAAGAAAGAAATTGTGAGCGTAAATACGATGTATGATAGTCGTGTAGATGGTTTAATGGTTTCACTTGCCTATGACACCGAAGATACTGATCATTTCGAAGTTTTATTAAAGAAGAAAATTCCCCTTATCTTTTTCGATCGTGTAATCGATCATCCCGGCTGTACCAGTATTGTAATTGATAATCGACAGGCTGGCTTTGATGCCACCAATCATTTACTCAGTCAGGGATGCAAACGTATTTTACAAATTGCGGGTAACCTGAGCCGAAATGTATATGCCGATCGGTTGGAAGGCTATAAGCTGGCTCTTGCAAAACATAATGTTGCGTTTGATCCTGATTTGGTTATCAGCAATTCATTACTGAGCGAACAAAGTGGTGTGGATGCGGCTTTGCAAATTATTAGCATGGAGCAGCGGCCCGATGGAATTTTTGTGAGCAATGATACGGCTGCTGTTGCCTGTATGCGACAATTAAAATTAGCTGGAATAAATGTTCCACAGGATATTGCGGTTGTCGGCTTCAACAACGATCCGATTTCAAAAGTTATCGATCCTAACCTTACTACCATTAATTATCCTGGTCATGAAATGGGTGAAGTGGCAGCGGCTACCCTCGTTAATAAATTAGATCAACCAAATTCGCCCAGCGTAAATACAATTGTATTGCGTCATGATTTAATAGTTCGTGAATCTTCTACTCGGAAATAATTATGCGACTGATTCTATTATGTGTCCTGTTTGTAAATACTTTTTCTTCATTTGCTGAAGATGGCTACCGACTGTGGCTGCGTTACGATAAAGTAGATGATCGATTATTGAGTCAATACAAAAAAGATTTAACAAGTATTTATGTAGTTGGTGAATCGCCTACCCTTTCGATAATCCGAACAGAGTTAGATAAAGGCTTAACAGGATTGTTCGGTTCTAAACCAAAAAGCTCTTCTACCATCCAGCAAGGCACGCTTTTAATTGCTGCCAGCAACACAGACGTTATTAAAAATCTAAACCTTAACCTAAATCCCGAAACAAGTAAAGAAGGTTTTATAATTAGAAGTACAACTCATTCCGGCAAACGGATAACTGTAATAACTTCTCAATCGGAAACTGGTTTGCTTTATGGAACTTTCCATCTGTTAAAACTTATTCAATCGCGGCAAGCGTTGAAAGCACTCAATGTTGTAAGTACACCTAAAATTGATCTTCGCATTCTTAACCATTGGGATAATCTGGATGGAACCGTGGAGCGCGGTTACGCAGGTTTCTCTCTTTGGAACTGGCACAAACTTTCAGGCTTTATTGATGATCGCTATATTGATTATGCGCGGGCCAATGCCTCGCTTGGAATTAACGGCACCGTACTCACCAATGTAAATGCCAATGCATTAGTACTTACTCCGGCTTATCTTAAAAAAGTTGCTGCGCTTGCCGATGTATTTCGGCCTTACGGGATTAAAGTTTACCTCACAGCACGCTTCAGTGCCCCTATTGAGATTGGTAAACTTCCAACAGCCGATCCTTTGAATGAAGATGTGAAGCAATGGTGGAAAAACAAGGTGACAGAAATTTATAAACATGTACCAGACTTTGGTGGCTTTGTTGTGAAAGCAAATTCAGAAGGACAACCGGGCCCACAAAACTATAATCGCACCCATGCCGATGGTGCCAATGTATTGGCCGATGCACTTGAACCGCACGGAGGTATTGTAATGTGGCGTGCGTTTGTGTACGATGATAAAGTGCCTGACGATCGCGCCAAGCAAGCCTACAATGAGTTTAAACCATTGGATGGTAAGTTTCGCAGCAACGTAATTATTCAGGTTAAAAATGGACCAATTGATTTTCAACCACGCGAACCATTTCATCCTTTATTTGGAGCTCTCAAACAAACACCATTAATGATGGAGTTTCAGATTACACAGGAATATCTGGGTCAAAGTACCAACTTAGTCTATCTGGCAAATATGTTTAAGGAGTGTCTCGACTCCGATACCTATCAATATGGAAAGGGAAGCACTGTGGCGAATATCATTGATGGCACATCTACTAAGCAAAAGTTAACGGCTATTGCGGGAGTAACTAACATTGGTACCGATCGTAACTGGTGTGGCCATCCGTTCGCACAAGCCAATTGGTATGCGTTTGGTCGGTTGGCGTGGGATCATCAACTTTCATCGCAACAAATTGCCGATGAGTGGACGCGTATGACTTTTTCAAATGATAAGAACACAGTTGCATCAATTACAACCATGCTCGATCAATCGTGGGAAACTTGTGTGAATTATATGACGCCACTTGGGTTGCATCATATTATGGGTTGGAGCCATCACTATGGGCCCGCACCTTGGATAAAAGATAAACATCGGGCCGATTGGACTTCGGTTTATTATCATAAAGCAGATTCATTGGGTATAGGATTTGATCGCACAACAACTGGCAGCAATGCGTTAGTGCAATATGCACCTGAAGTGCAAAAGCTGTTTTCCGATAAGGAGACTTGCCCGGAGGAATTTCTATTGTGGTTTCATCACGTGAACTGGAATATAAAATTAAAATCTGGAAACACACTATGGGATGAAATCTGTTACCGCTATTATAAAGGAGCCTATGGTGTTAAGAAAATGCAACAGGATTGGGCAGCGCAAAAAGGAAAAGTAGATAGCGAGCGATTTGAACATGTACGTCAGTTGTTGAACATCCAATATGAAGAAGCTGTGTGGTGGCGCAATGCCTGTGTGCTGTATTTCCAGACTTTCTCGAAGCAACCTATTCCAAAAACATTGCCGGTGCCGGACAAACCCTTGTCGTATTATATGAGCCTGGAGTTTCCGTATGCACCCGGTATAAAACCTCAATGGTAATTTTTTGTAACAATGATTAAATTGAAAGTAGCGATAGTAACTGGTGGTGGTTCTGGACTTGGGTTTGCAATTGCCCGAAAGCTTGTTGAAAATAATATTCGTACTATTCTTGTTGGGCGCGACAAAACTAAACTCGAAGCCGCAGTTAAATCTCTGGGTGCTAATGCCGAGGCAATCTCTTTTGATCTTACCGACCTTTCAAAGATTCCAGATCTCGTTCAACAAATCGTTCAGCAACAGGGTGCCATTGATATTCTGGTTAACAATGCCGGAATCAATCAGAAGAAAAATGCATTGGAAGTTTCGGACGCAGAGTTTCAAAACATCTTGCAAACCAATCTGAACAGTGTATTTGCGCTTACGCGCGAAGTAGCGAAAAGTATGACAACTAACGGCAGTGGAAGTATTATCAACATTAGTTCAATGGCATCGCAATACGGAATACCCGCAGTAGTTTCTTACACGGCTTCTAAATCGGCTATTGAAGGAATTACCAAATCACTGGCGGTGGAGTTTTCTCCCTTTGGTGTACGCGTAAATTGTGTAGCTCCGGGCTTTATTGAAACGGAAATGTCGGCCAAGGCTTTAAATGGCGATCCCGAACGTAAGCGCAAAGTTTTGTCGCGCACACCCATGGGTAAATTGGGGCAGCCCGAAGATGTGGCAAAAGCCGTCTATTTTTTGGGAAGCGATGAAGCAAATTTTATAACAGGTAGTATTTTGCGGGTTGATGGCGGCAATGCCATTGGCTTTTAATAACGTATATGATAACAATGGAACAAACCATGCGGTGGTACGGGCCGCATGATGCAGTAGGTTTAAGTGATATTCGGCAGGCTGGGTGTACAGGCGTGGTTACCGCTTTACATCACATACCTGTGGGCGAAATCTGGACAATAGATGAAATCAACAAACGAAAAAAGTTGATTACCGATGCCGGTATGTCGTGGACGGTAATTGAAAGTTTACCGGTGCATGAAGATATTAAAAAGCAAAAAGGCGATTACAAAAAGTGGATTGAGAATTATAAAACCAGTATCCGGAATGTAGCCGCCTGCGGACTAAAAGTAATTACCTACAACTTTATGCCGGTGCTGGATTGGCTGCGTACCGATGTTGCCTACACCTTACCTACTGGCAGCAAAGCGTTGTATTTTAATCGGGCGGCATTTGTGGCCTTTGATTTATTTCTGCTGAAGCGACCCGATGCACACAAAGATTATTCGCAGCAGGAAATTGAAAAGGCTCAAAAATATTTTGATGCTGCTTCTGAAGCAGAAAAAAAATATCTTTTTGCGAATTGCTTGTTGGGGCTACCCGGCAGCGATGAAAGTTTTACTCCGCAGCAAGTATTAACTGCCTTGAAAGAATATGCGGATATAGATGCCACAAAACTTAAACAACACCTGTATTATTTTTTACAACAGGTAGTTCCGGTGGCAGAAGAAGCTGGGGTGAAGCTCGCCATTCATCCGGACGATCCACCCTACCCCATGCTCGGTTTGCCGCGCGTGGTAAGTACGGAAGCGGATGCAAAAGAACTATTAAACGCTGCCCCTTCGCCAGCCAATGGTTTATGCTTTTGTACGGGTTCGTATGGTGCGCGTGCCGATAATGAATTGTCAGGTATGATTCAGCGTTTGGGCGATCACATTAACTTTCTGCACTTGCGCAATACCAAACGCGATGCGGAGGGTAATTTCTTTGAAGCTGA
Organism: Cytophagales bacterium; assembly: GCA_003537495.1. Lineage (GTDB taxonomy): Bacteria > Bacteroidota > Bacteroidia > Cytophagales > Cyclobacteriaceae > ELB16-189. The sequence continues at coordinate 10,814 of DPSB01000536.1, forward strand.
TCATTTGGGTGGCGATGCCGACATGCCTTTGATTGTGAAAGAAATTCTGTTGTTGATGCAGCGCAGAAGAATATCAATACCCATGCGGCCGGATCATGGACACCAGATGCTGGATGATCTGAATAAAAAAACCTATCCGGGCTACTCGGCTATTGGCCGTTTAAAAGGGTTGGCCGAACTGCGCGGACTTGAACTGGGCATCGGTAGAATGCTGAATTTATAATTTGTGATGATGAAGAGCTTTATAACCGATAATTTTTTACTGAAGGGTTCTTTCGCGCAGAAACTGTATCATGGTTATGCGAAAGAGTTACCCATCATTGATTATCATAATCATTTACCACCCGATGAAATAGCGGCCGATCGCAAGTTTGAAAACATTACCCGTATTTGGCTGGGTGGCGATCATTACAAGTGGCGGGCTATGCGCACGCTTGGCATTGATGAAAGTTATATCACCGGCAACAAATCCGATCATGAAAAGTTTTTAAAGTGGGCTGCGGTTGTTCCTTATACCATGCGTAATCCACTTTACCATTGGACGCACCTGGAATTACAGCGCTACTTTGGTATCCACGATTTGTTGCAACCTGAAACAGCCAATGCAGTTTATGCAAAAGCCAATGCAGCGTTGGGTACACTGGAGTTTTCTACGCGCGGCTTGCTTGCTAAAATGAAAGTAGAAGTTGTGTGTACTACCGATGATCCTGTGGATTCATTACAACCGCACCAACAATTGGCGGGCACCAATTTCAAAACAAAAGTGCTTCCCACCTTCCGTCCCGATAAGGTTTATAATTTTTCTAGTACTTCAGCTTTCCTGGCTTATCGCGATTTGCTTGCCAAGTCTAGCGGCATGGAGATAACCAGTTTCGATGGATTGTTGCAAGCTTTGCAAAAACGGGTTGACTTCTTTCACCAAAACGGTTGCCGATTGGCCGATCATGGTTTGAGTCAACTCACTATTCCAGATTCAGCAGTCGACAATCCGTATAAGCTTTTTGAAAAGTTAAATCGTAACGAAACACTGAGCCTGGCTGAAAGCAATGCCTTTCGTTACCATGTATTGCTGGAATTGTGCCGCATGTACCACCAACGCGGTTGGGTACAGCAATTTCATTTGGGCGCGCTGCGCAATACCAACACGCGTATGTTAACACAGCTTGGACCTGATACAGGTTTTGATTCCATAGGCGATTTTTCACAAGCATCAGCTTTAGCTGCTTTTCTCAATGCATTGGATAGCACCAATCAACTTTGCAAAACCATACTCTATAATCTTAATCCAGCCGACAACGAAGTATTTGCTGCAATGATCGGAAACTTTAATGATGGCTCGGTAAAAGGTAAAGTGCAATACGGTTCGGCCTGGTGGTTCCTCGATCAAAAAGATGGAATGACCAAACAGATCAATGCACTGAGCAATATGGGGCTGCTGAGCAAGTTTGTTGGCATGTTGACAGACAGCCGTAGTTTCCTCTCCTTTCCCCGTCATGAATATTTCAGGAGATTATTGTGCAATATGTTTGGTGAAGAAGTGGAAAATGGTGAACTGCCCGACGATATTGAGTGGATCGGCAAAGTGATCCGGGATATTTGTTTTCACAATGCAAAGAATTATTTCAACTGGCAGTTAGATGAAAAAACAACTGTCGTAAAAAATGAAATTATATAAAAGATAAGAGCCGGCATCATTACGGTAAAAGAACAGACCATATCTCTTTTCTTTACAGGAGCAAGATGTATCTTTCAATTAATAATATATAAAGCTTAAATAACAATATCATGTCAAAGAAAGTAGTAACACTGGGAGAGATCATGCTGCGTTTATCCACTCCCGATTTCAAACGTTTTGTACAGGCCGATACATTTGATATAACATATGGTGGCGGTGAAGCCAATGTATCTGCTGCATTATGTAATTATGGATTGAACGGAACCTTCGTAACCAAAGTGCCCAATAATCCAATCGGTCAGTCAGCTATTAATCACCTCCGCCGCTATGGAGTGGATACACAATTCATTGCCCGTGGTGGTGACCGTTTAGGAATTTATATCCTTGAGACAGGCGCTTCCATGCGGGCTTCACAGGTGGTGTATGACCGTGCCGGCGCTTCTATTGCTGATGTGGATGCCAGCGAATTTGATTTTGATAAAATATTAAACGGTGCTTCCTGGTTTCATACAACAGGTATCACCCCGGCCCTGAGCGATAAAGCCGCTGCATTAACAGAAGCAGCAATAAAAGCTGCTAAAGCAAAGGGTATCACCACCAGTATTGATCTTAACTATAGAAAAAAATTGTGGAGCAAAGAAAAAGCACAAAAAGTTATGACACATCTCTGCCAGTGGGTGGATGTATGTATTGGCAATGAAGAAGATGCTGAAACAACACTTGGTTTTAAACCAGGCAATACTGATGTAACCAAAGGTGAACTACACCTCGACGGCTTCCAGGATATTATGAAACAGATGGTGGCTAAGTTTGGTTTTAAATATGTGGCCTCATCGCTCAGAGAAAGTTATAGTGCCAGCGACAACGGATGGAGTGCCCTGGTATATGATGGCAAAGATTTCTATCATACCAAAAAATATAATGTTCGCATTGTGGACCGGGTAGGCAGCGGCGATTCATTTGCCAGCGGCCTGATCTACGGTTTGGTAACCGGCATGCCAATGAATGAAGCAGCAGAGTTCGGCGTGGCAGCTTCTGCATTGAAGCATACTATTCCCGGCGATCTGAACCATGCCACCTTAAGTGAAGTGAAGGATTTAATGAAAGGTTATGGCAGCGGAAGGGTACAGCGGTAAGGTTGCCCCTGTCCCCTAAAGGGGGACTTAAGTCAATGACTCACTTGATTTAGTATAAATCCTTAACAAATATGATTGTTGATACAATACAGAATGCTGGTAAATATCTTTCAGTTCATCCGCTGTTTGAAAAAGCATTTGAATACATCAATTCAACTGATCTGATGAATGCAGCAGATGGTAAATCAGATATAGCGGAAGGATTGAAAGCCATCTTCAGCAATGCACCGGGCAAAACAAAAGAAGCCAGCCTGTCCAAATTTGAATGCCATAATAAGAACATTGATATCCAGCTTTGCATCAATGGGGTAGAAACAATTGGCTGGAAACCGAGAGAGAAATGCATAAAGCCGAATGGTGAATACAATTCCGAAAAGGATGTACAATTATATCATGATGATGCGGACACCTTTTTCCGGCTTACCAACGGGCAGTTTGCTATCTTCTTTCCGGAAGATGTACATGCACCGATGATCGGCGAAGGGCAGATAAAAAAATTAGTGATCAAAGTTTCACTTTGATGATTTGTCCCGGGATTCATCCCGGGAAATAAAAAGAAAACAATATGGACAAGACACAACAGGTAACAGACAGTATCATTGCACAGGGAATTCTCCCTTTATATTTTAACCAAAGCGAGGAAATTAGCCTCGATGTATTAAGAGCCATTTATAAAGCAGGTATCAAAGCAGTAGAATACACCAACCGTGGTGATGCAGCCCTTAGCAATTTTAAAAAGATGGTGGCATTGCGCAATGCAGAAATGCCGGGCTTGTTCTTTGGCGTTGGTACCATTAAGAACAGGCAGCAGGCAACTGATTACCTGGCAGCCGGTGCCAATTTCTTAGTTAGTCCTGGTTTTGTTCCGGATGTGGCAGCGCATTGTGTGGCCAATGATATTTTTTATGCTCCCGGCTGCATGACACCCACCGAGATCATTGCCGCAGAAAATGCAGGCATTAAATTCATCAAGTTATTTCCTGGAAACATGCTTGGCACTGAATTTCTGACCACAATAAAGGATATCTTTCCAAAACTGCTCTGTATGCCAACTGGTGGTGTGGACACAACCAAAGAAAGTATTGAAAGTTGGTATAAAGCCGGTGTATGCGCAGTGGGCATGGGCAGCAAGCTCATAAGCAAGAAATTGATGGAGGCAAAAGACTATGCAACGATTGAAACAGAAACAAAAAAGGTACTGGAGTTAATTCGCAGTATCAAACCTTAAATACTCTTTCATGCAGCAAGGCCATATAAAAAATAAAATGACCAGCTACAGGTGGGTCATTTGTTCCATGTTATTTTTTGCCACTACCATCAATTACCTTGACAGGCAGGTGCTTTCGCTGACATGGAAAGATTTTATTGTACCTGAATTTCACTGGGACAATAATGATTACGGAACCATCACTGCTGTTTTTTCCATCGCTTATGCAGTATCCATGCTGTTGGCCGGTCGCTTTGTAGATTGGATGGATACCAAAAAAGGCTTTCTATGGGCTATTTTCATCTGGTCCATCGGTGCTTGTCTTCATGCCTTTTGCGGTATCGCTACTTCAGGTATGCTTACTGGTAAATGGCTGGTGGGATTTGAAGGTGCCAAAGAAGCCATAGCCCCGGTAAGTGATGTGGCTAAACTTACTTCCATCCGTGTCCCTCTCTTTGTC
>DPSB01000467.1 GCA_003537495.1 Cytophagales bacterium
TTTACTGAGCCAACGAAGCAAAAAGATCACGGATAATTTCATCGCGCTTAAAATTTTCCCAGATTTTTATTTTGCGGGAATTAACAGGGCGTTCAATCCAAACACCATTTACCAAAAGCGGAGCCGGATGTTCGCGTACTTCAGCCCATGCAGGATTTTTTACAATTGCTACAGCGGCAAGATCGAACAAGGCGCGTGATGGTGGGTCGCCATGATAGTCGATGTGTTCAAACAAGTTGATAGAGTAATCGCCAAAGCAATAGAACTCGCCACCGTGCCTTCCGGTAACCGGTTTGGAAATACGCGGACCGAGCCCCGGCATTTTGTTATTAACTTCTTCTTGCGTAATGCTTACATAACTGGTGCCCGTATTTTTACCATAGCGCACCGTTACCATTTCAAAATCGATTGGAGAGTTTAGTATATAATTCAAAGCAACGGTATCGTTGTTTTGATTGTGTTCGCCTGGTTCGGGATAATTGGAGCCCAACCACACCAACCTTATTTTATCTGCAATGGTAGAATCTTTTTTTAAAGCCAATGCTATGTTTGATAGTTTACCCACGGCCAGTACAACCAGTTTTTCAGCAGCCGGTTTGTGAGCTTCTTCAATAATTGCATCAATTGCCTCTTTGCCATCGTACAGAGATGAATCGAGCGTAGGTAAAATTTCAGCAAAGGAAAGATCAGCTCCTTTTAATACTTGTAATGTATCAGCCTTGCACAGTTGAAGTACTCTGATGGCTTCGGCATATTGTTTTTCGATATTGCCTCCGCTGCTGGTGGTGTTGATGGTGATGGCTTCTATGTTGAAAACATCTTGATTGAATAATAAATAAGCAAGGGCATGCTGATCGTCTAATTCATTATTCGTATCAGTATCAAATACAACGCTGATTTTAGATTCAGGCGGGTCTGCTCTCCGTGTCGATTCGCATCCAACAAAAACCAGAAGTACCAGTAAAGTCGCAGGAATGATTTTCTGCATAACAATCACTTAAAATTTTTCCCGGCCACTTTGCTTTCAAATACTTCTACGCACTTGCGATCCTGCAACGTAACAAAGCAGGTTTTGCCTTTTGGTCCCCCAAAAGCAATGTTACTGGTCTTCAAACCCTTCAACTTTACCGAACGAGTTACCGCGCCTGTTGGATCAAGTACATCTACCTGGCCGGCACCATAGCGGGTAACATATAAATTCCCTTCGCGGTCGCACTTCATGCCGTCAAAGCCGTGATCGGGATATTCTTTAAACAATGTTTTATTGGAGAGATTGCCTGCGATGTCAACATCAAACTTCCAGATTTTACGCTGCACACTTTCGTTTACATACAATATTTTTTCATCAGGGCTCAATTCAATTCCATTGGTTGTGCCCATGCTATCGGCAACAACCACATGCTGACCATCGGCATCAATACGCCAAACTTTTCCGGTGCTTGCTTTCCAATCAGGATCGGAAGCAAAAATCTGATCGCGGCTGTTAATGCATAAATCGTTTGGCTGATTGAATAATGAATCATGAACAAAAACAGAAACTTCTTTTGTACTCATATCCACCTTCAAAATATTATGACCGGTAAAATCGGCTAATAACATTTCGCCTTTTGAATTAAACTGAATGGCATTGGCCGTGCTGCCTTGGGGTAGCGTAACAAATAATTCAACGTTGCCATCTGCATCTACCACGCCAACGGTTCCGTCTTTCTGAAAGTTCACTACATAAAGTTTTCCATCATGATAGTTTGGCCCTTCGCAGTTTTCAGTAAAAAGATTCTCCTGTGTAAAGTCTTTGGCTTTGTATTTTTTGTTTTTGGTGGTTGTAAAAACGACCAACAGCGAAATAAAAAACGTGATAAAAAGAAGTGGAAATTTTTTGCTCATGCTTTTCCGGCTTTATAACCTTTGGTAGCAAAGTAGAGTATAAATAAATAGCAAGGCACCATCATCCAATATGCTTGCTGGCTGGTAGTAATTTCCGATAGCCAACCATAAACCAATGGTAATATGGCACCTCCGGCAATCGCCATAATCAACAGTGCCGATCCTATCTTGGTGAATTTGCCAAGACCATCAATCGCTAAAGGAAAAATAGCTGGCCACATGAGGGAATTAGCTAAACCCAGTAATGCAATAAAGGCAACGGAAACGAACCCGCTAGTTAAAACAGCACCAACGGTAAAGGCTACTCCTAACCAGGCACAAATTTTTAAGGCAGTTGCCTGGCTCATATATTTAGGTATAGCGATAATACCAACTACATAACCAACCAGCATACACGCCAGGGTAGCTTGTGTAAAGTACCGTGCCGTAGCTAATTCAATTCCTAACGATTTTCCATAACTGATAATCGTATCACCTGCCAATACTTCAACGCCTACATATAAGAACAGTGTAATAACGCCTAGCACTAAATGTGGAAACTGAAATACACTTGTTTTGCCGGATGAAGTTTGTGTCTGGCCATCACTCTCGCCACTATCATCAATGTCAGGCAAAGAAGAAAATAAAATCGCAACGGCCAGAAATACCAAAACGCCAGCAATAATCATGTAGGGAACAATTACCCGGCTGGCCAATTCATCAAGCGTAGCATTTTTTGTGGCCTCATCCATTGTGGTTAAACTGGCTTCAAGCGCATCGGCATCGCTTAACGCGATGTAGCCAAATATTAAACCAGCCAGAATACCAGCCACTTTATTACATATACCCATAATACTAATGCGTGTTGCTGCACTTTCGATAGGGCCGATAATAGTTGCGTATGGATTTGAAGCGGTTTGAAGCAGCGCCAAACCAGTTCCAATAATGAATAAGCCAACCAGAAACATATCAAAGTTGCGAGCCTGCGCAGCAGGCACAAACAAAATGGCTCCAATTGCCATTATGAATAATCCTACAGACATTCCTTTTTTATAACCCGTTTTCTTTAAAACATACGAAGCCGGTATGGCCATTACGGTATAGGCAATAAAGAATGCGGTAGCAACCAGATACGATTGAAAGTCCGTTTTTAATTCACAAGCAATTTTTAGATAGGGAATCAGTGTACCATTAATCCACGTAACAAAACCGAAAATGAAAAACAGAATCCCGATAATAGTGATTGACATCAAATAACTGGACGGACGTGCCTGGGTCATAAGGTAGAGGGGTTAGACTTTGATTAGTAAACTTCTATTTTTGCATCTTGTAAAACAATAGCTAACCTTTTTAATTCTTTAAAATTTTGAAGCAGACATTCTCATTATTAGTAATGGCGGCCGGCATGGGTAGTCGCTATGGTGGTATAAAACAAATAGATGGCTTTGGACCTAATGGCGAAACCATTATGGACTATTCACTTTTCGATGCCGTGCGGGCTGGCTTTGGTCGCATCGTGTTTGTGGTGCGTGAAGAAATAAAAGAAACTGTTAAAGAAATTTTTCTACCCAAGCTACAAGGCAAAGCCGAAGTTCATTTTGTGGTGCAATCGCTCGATAAATTTGTGCCGGCTCAATTTCAGCCGGTAGATCGTAAAAAACCCTGGGGAACTACACATGCCATGCTGTGTGGCAAAGAAGTTATTGATGGTCCGTTTGCGGTAATTAATGCCGATGATTTTTATGGTCGCGAAGCATTTGAATCGTTAGTGGCATTTTTTCGTACGGCTCCGGCCGATCACCATGCCATGGTAGGCTATACATTAAAAAATGTGTTGAGCGATCATGGAAGCGTTTCGCGGGGTGTGGCTACAACCGATGCACAAGGATTTTTAACGGGCATGCGCGAACTAACAACCATTGTGCGCGAAGGCGATAAGATTATTTCGAAAGCAAAAGAAGGCGATGAAGAATTGAGTGCAGTTGCACCGGTGTCCATGAATTGTTGGGGTTTTCAACCGGGCGCATTCGACTTAACAGAAAAAATGTTTACCGACTTCGTAGCGAAAAACAATCAAAATCCTTCGGCTGAGTTTTACATCGCGCTAATGGTAACCGAGTTGATTAATCGCAACCTGGGAAAAGTGCAGGTGTTGCCCGGAGGTAAAACCTGGTTTGGTGTAACCTACAAAGAAGATAAAGAAACAGTTTCGCAAAAAATAAAAGATCCGGTGCAGCAAGGTGTGTACCCCGCAAAATTGTGGTAATGCATGAATAGTGTTGTCATACCCGCTCTTGTAACCAATTCTTTTTCTATTTCAGAAAAGGCAACTGTAAGCCCAATTGGATCGGGCCACATTCACCAGACTTTTTTGGTTGAAGACGGGCAAAAGTTTGTGTTGCAACGCATCAATAAAAATGTATTCACCAAACCGGAAGTAATTGCACGCAACAATCGGTTGGCTGCCGACTACCTGGCCAATCACCATCCGCACTATTTATTCCTTACCGCTTTGCGCGATAAACAAGGTCATGAATTGGTTTATGCCGAAGATGGTTTTCCGTGGCGCGTTTATCCGCTTATCGAAAATACCCTTACGGTAGATTTTGTTACTTCTGCTGAGCAAGCATTTGAAGCAGCGAAAGGGTTTGGCTTATTAACCCGAAACCTGCATGGCATCGATAGTTCAAAGTTTGAACCTACGTTAGATCGATTTCATGATCTGCACTGGCGCTATGAACAATTTGAAATGGAACTAGCTCATGCCAGACCTTCGGTAATTAGTCAGGCACAAGAAGAAATAAAGCTGGCCAAACAATTTCAGCCACTTGTTCAAGAGTACAACAAACTGATTCGCAGTGGTGCGTTAACCCTGCGCATCACCCACAACGATACCAAGATCAACAACATTTTATTTGATAAGCTTACCGGAAAAGCAGCCTGCGTAATTGATCTGGATACACTCATGCCTGGCTATTTTATTTATGACCTGGGCGATCTGGTGCGCACGTGTGTAAGTCCGGTTAGCGAAGAAGAACAAGATATCACCCGCATTGCATTCCGTAAAGAAATTTATAATGCCCTGCTGGAGGGTTATCTATCGCAAATGAAAGATAACATGAGCGATGGCGAGTTAGCGGCTGCACCCTTTGCAGGAAAAATGATGACCTACATTATGGCTTTGCGCTTTCTGGCCGATTTTCTGCGCGGTAATACTTATTACACTATTTATTACCCCGAGCAAAATCTGGTACGGGCAAGAAATCAATTGCAGTTACTGAAATTGCTAAATGAGCAATCGTAAGTTCGATCTTTGAAGTATTTTGAGTGAGCAGCCTAAAAAATGAATTTCAGATCAGGCCTGCTCGTTTAAGGTTCATTTCCGCTTTTTTGTTTTTGGCTGGGAAAATGTCTTTCGTGCGAGCCGTTGACAAGAACTTACGCAGTTTCTCTGTCTTATTGGTAGTTACTACTTTCTTCTTTTTTGAGGAAACGGCCGGCATCTTATTTTAATATTTGATTGATATAAAACTACGACTTTTTAAGGCTTACCAAAAGAAATTCGTATTCTGATTTTGATTGAAAAATTTCAATTTTATTGTCTCTGAAACCTTGAATCATGTACTTATCATGAATTTCTTTAGTATAATCTCTAACCAGCTTTTGATAATATTTGTTTCGGACTTCATCACTTCCTGTGATATGCACTATTGCTTTTGGTTGTTCTTTAAAAAATATCTCTAATGTAGAAACCACTGTTGCCAATACTTTGCGTATGTCACCGTTGTCACTCACAATCCTATCATTAGGTTTACCAGTCTTCTCATCAAAATCACCAAAACCAAGATTAAAGTAAAGCTCTTCTCCTTTCTTTATTTGCGAAAACGTAACAATCTTAAAAATTCTTAAGCCTGTTTTGGGATTAACGCTTTCAAAAACAAATACCGGATCATTTCCAATACGTTCTACAGAATAAGCTTTTAGGCTCATGAATATTTATAGATTAACATAAAGATAGAATTTTTAAGGGAGCCAGAGTATTGACAAACTACCCTTGCCAGCTATAACCAATTAAACAAATTCTCCTTCAACAGTAAAAAAAAGCGGTTATATTTCGGCATTACCGCCAGTAGTTTCTTGCGGTGCAAAATCAAATTTATTTCACATGAAGAAAATTCTCTTATTCGGATTATGGGCTACCAGCATTTTTGCATTTGCCCAGCAAAATCCGACAGCCGTAAAATATGCGGCTACCATTACCGAAAAAAACCTGAAAGATGATCTGACCATTATAGCATCAGATGCACTGGAAGGCAGAGAAACCGGAAAGCGTGGCCAGAAGATGGCCGCAGCATTTATCGCAGCTTATTTTCAAGACTTGGGTTTGAAAGCTCCGGTTAACGGAAGTAATTACCAACCTGTTCCATTGTATGGAACCTCAGCCCCTGTTGTTACACTTAAGGCTGGTGCCAACGAACTAAAAGCTGAAGAGTATATTTCATTCGGTGGCAGCGATACTGGCGGATCGGTAACCGTGCCGCTGGTTTATGCAGGTGCCGGAACTGCCGATGAACTTGCTAAGCTTGATATTAAAGACAAAGCAGTTTTGGTTTCATTAGACCCTACTGCATCTATGATGCGAAACCCTACATTGGCAGCTGTACGCGAAAAAGGCGCTAAAGCAGTAATTGCAGTGATTGAAAAAGCAGAAGACTTCCAGCGCTTTTCAGGTATGGCCCGTAATTTCCGTGGTGGTGGATTAAGCCTGAAGAAACCTGCCGGTGGTGGAGCCAACTCATTCTTTGTGTCAACCGAAACAGCGGGTAAACTCTTCAATACTACCTACGATAAACTTAAAAAGTCAGCCGGAGCAAAAGTGGCGAAAGTAAAACCCACATCTATTTCATATTCAGTGGCCGTAGCATCGTATGAAGTAAAATCTGAAAATGTATTGGGCTTTTTGGAAGGAACCGATAAAAAAGATGAAGTAGTTGTAATTACCTCGCACTACGACCACATCGGAATATCCGCAAATGCTCAGGGCGACAAAATAAATAATGGTGCTGATGATGATGGCTCGGGTACAGTGGGTGTGCTTGCACTGGCGAAAGCATTTGCACAAGCTAAGCAAGAAGGCAATGGCCCGCGCAGAAGCATTTTGTTTATGACTGTTACCGGTGAAGAAAAAGGTTTGTTGGGTTCTGAATATTATTCTGAAAACCCGATCTACCCATTAGATAAAACGGTTGTGAACCTGAACATTGATATGATTGGTCGCAGAGATCCACAACATAAAGACAGTGCCCCGTATGTGTATGTAATCGGCTCGGATAGACTTTCAACTGAGTTGCATACATTAAGCGAAGCTACCAACAAAATCTATACTAATCTGGTGTTCGATTATACCTACAATGCCGAAGATCATCCGGATCGTATTTACTATCGTTCCGACCATTGGAACTTCGCCAAGAAAAATATTCCGATCATTTTCTATTTCGATGGTATTCATGAAGATTACCACAAACCAAGCGATGAAGTAGATAAAATTGAATTTGATTTATTGGCTAAGCGTACCCAAACTGTATTTCACGTGGCTTGGGAAATTGCCAATCGTGAAAACAAGTTGAAAGTGGATAAAGGCGAGAAGAAGTAATTCAGCGTTAAGAGTAAAATTTGGCCAATGCCAATTGTTCTTTAAAACCGTCAGGTTATATTAGCCTGACGGTTTTTTTGATTAAAGCCGACTAACTTTAAAAATTACCCACTATGAAAATCAGGATTGCATATCTGTTTTTGATAAGTACTTTATTTTTAGCGGGCTGTAAGTCTGCGCTAGTAGCCACAACTTCTCAGTCTAAAGCCGAAATTTCGTTAGCCGAAACAGAACGTATAATTTCTGAACTATCAAGCGATAAAATGGAAGGTCGGGAATATGGTACTGATGGTTATAACCGCGCAGCAGATTGGGTGATAAAATATTTGACCGATGCAGGTGTTAAGCCTTTCTTTTCAGAACATCAGGACATGCTGACTATTGGTGGAAAAAAGACTGCCAACATTGTGGGGCTAATTGGAAAACGAGATGATTCTAAAGAATATATTTTGTTAGGCGCACATTTAGATCATATTGGAAAGGTAAAGAGTAAAACGGATTCTGTTTACAACGGTGCCAATGACGATGCCAGTGGCGTAACAGCTGTTTTACAAATAGCACACTACCTGCAAAAAACAAAACCAGATGCAAATGTAATTGTAGCCTTATTTACGGCTGAAGAAAGTGGCCTGCTCGGATCAAACTACCTCGCTAAAAGAATGAAAGCGCTAAACATTAAAATCAGGTACATGCTAAACTTTGAAATGATTGGCAAAGCAATGACCATTGGTGAAGACAAGGTTTACATTACCGGCTTCCACAGATCAAATTTTGCCAGCGTTGCCAATGAACTTCTAAACACTCCCTTTGTTCATTATTTGCCAGAAGAAATTTCGTATGATTTGTTTCGAAGATCTGACAACTATGCGTTCTTTCAGGCTTATGGCGTTCCTTGTCACACCATATCAACTTTCGACTTTAATAATTACAACTATTATCATGGTCTTAAAGATGAAGTAAGTGAACTGGATATAAAGAATATGAACGCGGTTATAAATATTTCCGCCACACTGATCGAAAAGTTGATTGAGGCTGATACGCGAATAAAATGATTTATAACGGATCATCTTTTTTTAGTACCAATATTATTTTCATTTCCTTTACACACTTTTAATAATTCCGATTATGAATCTATTGTGCAAGTTTTTGCTGTTGCTTTTTTTAGTTTTTCCGCTCACACTTAAAGCACAATCGTTATTTGACGAGAAAGAACTAATTGCGAATCTTAGGTTTCTTTCATCCGATTCACTGAAAGGTCGCCAAACTGGCACCCCGGAAAATGCGATTGCCCGCAACTTTGTAGTCGAAAAGTTTAAAGAACTCAAGCTAACGCCATTTGCAAGCGGATATGAATTACCCTTCGAATTTGAAAACCGAAACGGCACTAAAATAAAAGGTGTTAATGTGGCCGGCTTGATTAAAGGAAAGAAAGATTCTTACATCGTTATCTCTGCACATTATGATCATGTAGGCGTTCGCAGCGAAAAAATTTATAACGGTACCGATGATAATGCTTCTGGAACCAGTGCACTTTTTGCAATAGCCGAATACTTTGGTAAACACAAACCCGAGCACAACATTTTAATCGTGGCTTTCGATGCAGAGGAGATGGGCTTGCGAGGAGCAAGTGCATTTGTGGCCAGCCCACCGGTACCAGTAGAAAAAATTGTTGCTAACCTTAATATGGATATGGTAGCCCGTGCCGATAAAGGTGAATTAGTTGCTTGCGGAACATTTTTTTATCCGCAGCTAAAACCACATCTGGAAGGCCTGACATCCGAAAAAATAAAATTAGTGTTTGGACACGATGATCCTGAAAAATATAAAGGCCAAGATAACTGGACCTTCTCTTCCGATCATGGGCCATTTCATCGCGCTAAAATTCCTTTCATTTATTTTGGGGTAGAAGATCACAAAGATTATCACCAACCTACTGATGATTTTGAATTAGTAAATCCAGAAGTTTATCAAGCCTGTGTAAAACTGATTATTCAGGCTGCCGGAAAAATTGATAAGGGACTTAAGTAGGATTAAGCATTTTGCTTTCTCACTTAATATTCCATTGGCTCTTGTTTTACGTGGCGCATTCGTAAAATAACAATTTCTTTGTCTGAATATTTATAAGCGATTCGGAATGAGTATTTTTCAAAGGCGCGATAGTTCCCTGAATTAACCTTTTTGAACTTATCAGGTGGGTACTTTTCTGGACTATCAGGAAGACTGTCAATTATTTTTATTATTGCGGTTCTTACTTTCTTTGCATTTGAATAAGAATCCTGACAAATAAATTCGTAAATTTTTCGGAAAGAATTAGAAGCTTTAAAACTCCAGACCACAATAGGCTTGTATTTTTTCACCACGCCTTCATTTGCTTCTTTAATTCATCCTGAGAAATAAATTGGCCTCTTTTTATTTCTGCTTCGGCTTCATCCAACTCTTGATTGTATTGCTCAATACTTATACGGCCCTCATTCTTTAAGCCGTAATGTAACATGGCCTTGATGGCGCGTAACAATGAAAGGTCATCAACTTGTTTAAGTTCGTTGATAATTAGTGCACGTTCCACATTAATATCCATGGTTCACCTGTTTAGATACCAAATATAATGATTTCAAAAGAGAAGATATTTATGCTAATTCTGAAATTGCCTTGATCAATCAGAAAGGCACATGCACGTGCCTTTCTGCATGGTAGCTTGAACGCACCAGCGGCCCGGACTCTACATATTTAAGTCCACGCTTCAACCCTTCTTCTTTGTACATCGCGAAGGTATCGGGGTGAATAAACTCAGCCACTTCCAAATGCATTTTGGTGGGTTGCAGATATTGGCCAAGTGTTAAGATCATTAATCCATTTGCGGCCAGATCATCCATCGCTTTAAAAACTTCTTCTTGGGTTTCGCCTACGCCCAACATAATCCCCGACTTGGTTCTTTTGCCGGCTTCGCGAATGCGTTTGATTTGCTCCAGGCTTCGTTCGTACTTGGCTTGTGGCCTTACCATTCTGTAAAGTCGGCCAACCGTTTCCATGTTATGCGACACCACTTCCTGTCCACCTTCAATCATGCGGTAAAGTGCATCCCAGTTGCCTTTGGTATCGGGTATTAACGTTTCAATAGTTGTTGCCGGACTAAGTGCTTTGGTTTGCACCACGGTTTGATACCACACTTCGGCACCACGGTCTTTCAATTCATCGCGGTTAACGGAGGTAATTACCGCGTGCTTCACGCCCATTTTTTTAATGGCTTCTGCAACACGTGCTGGCTCTTCAATATCGTATTCAGTTGGTCTTCCGGTGGCCACTGCACAAAACGTACAACTGCGGGTGCATACATTCCCCAGTATCATAAAGGTGGCTGTACCCGCTCCCCAGCATTCGCCCATGTTAGGGCAGTTACCGCTTTCGCAGATGGTATGCAGTTTATTTTCATCTACCAGTTTACGCACTTTGGCATACTCCGGCCCCACAGGCAACTTTACGCGCAGCCAATCGGGTTTTCGTTTTTTTGCTTCGGGCGATATTACGGGTAGTTCAATCATGAAAACAGTAGTGAGTTGGTAGTCCTTAGTCTTTAGTTTATAATGTACACCTAACCCATACTTAAGACTAAGGACTAAATACTAACGACTTTTATTTACCAATAAGTTCCTTATACTGATCTGCGCTAAGTAAACCACTGGTTTCAGCTGCGTTAGAAATTTCAACTTTCACCATCCAGCCATCGCCATACGGATCGCTGTTTACTTTTTCAGGGCCCGATTCAAGAGCTTTGTTGAACTCAGTAACTTTGCCACTTAACGGCATGAAAAGGTCAGATACGGTTTTTACAGCCTCAACAGTACCAAACACATCGTGTTGGTTAAGGCTTTGGCCTACCGATGAAATATCTACATAGACAATATCGCCCAACTCGCCTTGGGCAAAATCGGTAATGCCAACGGTGGCAATGTTGCCTTCAATCTTAATCCATTCGTGGTCTTTGGTGTACTTCAGGTTTGCAGGAATGCTCATTTGTTGTTCGATTTAAGAGCTTCAAAATTAAGACAATTGTCAATTGTCAATTGCCCAATTGTCAATTATTATTGGGCTAAATTGAATAAAATCTTAAACCCGGCCCGGGTGGTACTGCGCCTGAATGAATTGGTTACCAGCGGTTCGTTTACACT
>DPSB01000622.1 GCA_003537495.1 Cytophagales bacterium
GAAGGGGCTGCCATGACATCTGCCAGCTGTGTCAATCCGTCATTGACCTATATGGCATTGACGGCCCGTGCAGTGGATTTTGCCGTGGTGGTTTATCTTTTCCAGATTTTGTGAAATATCACTTGCGATTTCAGTTGCCTGTTCACGGTTGCCCGTTGCCAGCTCAGTCTTGAGTTCTTCAACCAATTCTTTATTGATTTCAGCAAAGTTGTTTACAAAGTTCAACGGGTTTTGAATTTCATGCGCAATACCGGCAGTAAGCTCGCCCAGACTGGCCATCTTTTCAGATTGAATAAGTTGTGCTTGTGTGGCTTTTAATTCGGTGTACGCCTTTTCAATTTCTTTAGCTTGTTTCAGTTCGCGCTCGCGGCTACGTTCCCGTTCGCGTATCTTGATACTTCTGCGCACGGTACGATCTGCCGTAAAGGCAAAACCAATAAATAATACTGCATATGCTGCATAAGCCCACCACGTGCGCCACCAGGGTGGCAAGATGGTTATTTCGAAGGTAAGGCCTTCTTCATTCCAGATGCCATAGGCGTTGGCAGCACGCACTTTAAATTTGTAGCTGCCTGGATCGAGATTGGTATAGGCGGCAAAGTTCCGGTTATCATAAATCCAATCCTGATCGTAGCCCTCCAGCATGTGGGCATATTGATTCTTTTTAGGGTTGGCATAATGTAGCGCGGCAAATTCAAAACTCAAACTGTTTTGATCGAATGCTAATATCAGGCTTTTTGTTTCAAGGAGACTTTCAGTAAGGGGCGATAGCTCATTCATCTCCAAAACAGATTTATTGGAAATGAGAAAATTTGATAGGATGATGGCAGGTGGAAGATTGTTAGCCGTAATGCTGCTAAAGGTTGTGAGTCCTTTTTCGCTTCCAAAATAAAAACGACCATCGGCAGCACGCGTGTTGGTTAATGAAAGAAACGCATCACCGTTTAAACCATCGGTGGAGTTGTAGTTGATAAAGGTGGCCTTACCAAGTTTCTCATTAATAACCATTTGAGATAATCCATTCTGTGTGGCAATCCACATCTCGCCATTGTCGCCCTCTAAAATGCCTTCGGTAAGATTAGTGGGTAACCCATCTGCTTCAGAATAGCGGGTGAAGGTTTCTGTATTCGGATCTAGTTTAGTGATACCATCGTTGGTTGCGAACCAAACCATGCCGCGGCTGTCAGCATGAATCTCTTTAACATTATTGTTACTCAATGAGTTTGCATCATCAGGATTAAACAAATAGCTCTTTACCTGGCTGGTGACTGGGTCAATCCGATCAATGCCATTTAATTCTGTTGCTACCCAAATGTATTTGTCTGTAACTTCAATGTCATTAACATTCGATCCGCTTATTGTAATTTCTTCTTTGCCTTCAGGTTCGATTTGTGTTGCAAAAGATCTCTGATTTTTATCCTGAGATTGAAACAAAGCGATTCCATAAAGAGAAGTTAGATCAGGAGGATAGTCGTTCCATTTTCCAAAGGAATGGCTATCGTCTGTTCTAAATCGTAGGTTGTATTTGCCCGGTTGCAGGGTAACGTTACCAATCTCAATTCTGTTTTTATATGCACCGCCTGCATACAACGTTTTATCATAACTACTCATTTGCCACACCGTATCTTTGGTTTCATTTTCAATCCAACCCAAATCAGCTAACACTAACGGATCACGTTCGGCCACGGCCATTACCCAATAGGTACCTGCGGCTTTAATTTCTATCGGTACGGATAGATTTTGGTTATCGGTAACCTTCTCGATTACTCCGATTGATTGACCTGTTGAAATAAGACTTTCAAGTTCCTTTACTAATTGATCGGGATATTGTTTACCATATTTGTTGGTAACACGCTGCATCGTAGTTGTACTGGTGTTGAGAATGCTTAACCCATTGTTGGTACCTATCCAAAGCTGGCCTTGCTTATCGGGTTTAATAACCCGCACCTGATTGTGAGGCAGGGAATTTTTGTTTAATGAATCAAATTTATAACGTATGATCTCTTTATAGTTCTTATCTAATTGAACAACACCATCACCCCAGGTCCCCAACCATAACGAGCCATCATCGCTTTCAGCAATACTTCGGGCTGAACCGCCAAACATATCGTCCACTACCTTGAATGTGATCTTATCAATGGATGTTTTCTGAGGATCTAACACATTCACGCCACCCCCTCTCGTACCCACGTAAACAATTCCGGGTTTTATTTTGGAAGCGAGAATTCCGAATACACCGCCTTTACTCAACGTGTTTGGATTGTTGGAGTCGTGCACCAAGGCTTGAAAGGGCTTGTTTACAGGATCATATTTCATTAACCCAGTTTCAGCAGTACCAAACCAAAAAATTCCTGTTCGGTCCTGCATAAATTGTGTTAGTGTAATTGTCCAACCATAACCGCGCAATTTCATTTTACCTTCAATTTGAATTTCGGTGTAATTATCCGTAATACCCTCAAATTTGAAAGCACCTCTCAGATTATTGGCAATCCAAATGTTGCCTTCCTTGTCTGGCAAAATTTGATTCATTTGTGTCCATCCGTTTTCGCTATCGTCTGTAAAGTTCTTAATGGTACGTAACACTTCTTTTTCCGTATCATACTTATAAACTCCAGCACGGGTAGTAATCCACAGTGTATTGGTGCTATCCATATACAAGGCAGTTATGATGTTTAAGGCAGAAGTGAAATCGAACCCCAGTTTTGTAGCAGAAATAGGCTTGTATGCGTTTTCATTTTTTGATTTGCGCATTAAGCCATAATTCCACGAGGCAAGCCAGAGATTTCCATTTGAATCTTCGACTAATTCATGCGAATGTCCGATATGATCGGGCTCCGGTACACCCGGCACCTCGTAGACAGCACGTTTCCAGGTGTCATCATTGGAATCGTACCATACTAATTGAATATTTAATGTATTGGCCCAAAGTACTCCCTGCGAATCTTTAAAAAACTTATAACCGCGAACCTCAGAATCGCTTCCAAAGCCAAATAGTGGAGCGAAGTGGTAATTCTTAAATTGATTTTTACTTCGAATGTATTTTGATACACCTTTTCCATTGCTAACCCAGATGTCGTGGTTGGTATCTTCGTATAAGGCCCAAACAGTATTATCTTGCAGACTGGTGGGCTTTCCGGAAACATTCTTGAACGTTTCGAAGCGATAACCATCGTACTTCTGCAATCCGTTGGCGGTTGCAAGCCATAGTAGGCCATAGCTATCTTGCAGCACATCATAGACCAAAGGCGAAACCACCCCATCCGAAATCGAAACATAAGTGGGCTCAATAATTTGGGTTGGGATTTGTACTTGAGAAAAAAGTTTGGGTGCGAGCAGGATCAACACTAGGGTGATCCGGAGTGATTGGGGTGTAGGCATTTGTAAATATAAGCGTTATGGTGATTGATGTTATTTATTTTTCTGGGATCACAATAAAAAATTCGTTCCCTCGCCTCCATGATGCACAGTAACGATAACTATCGGCTCGTAGTCAGCAACACTTTGCTAATCTTTTTCATTCACGCTAGTAAAAAGCATTCGTTATCAAGGTAAATCTGCCAATATCCTGTGGCACCGCACTAATGCAGTATTTTAATAAATCACGAACGCACACTTAACTTATGCTGCACATCCAGTAAATGCTTTTGCTTGGCCGCTTCACGTTGCGCCTTACTAAATGCCGTATGATATTTATGCGATTGTAAAAATGTACGCTGTACCAGGTTCCACTCCCGCTCGGTTTCTACTGCACCAACCGCTTTTAACTCTTCATAAAGCCTGGCCCCTATTTCAAAAAAATCATCGCGACCGAGGTAATCCAAATCAGCATCGCATAAAATAGATTCTAATATAGTAACAGGCGATTGCGGAAGTTTTGTAGCCAGAATCATGTTGGCAATCTGTTCTATTGCTTCCGATGGGATGCCAAATTGTGGTAACATCTCCTTTGCCATTGCAGCACCAGTAGCTTCATGTTCTTTAGGTGATTTTACAAAACCAATATCGTGCAACAATGCCGCTAACCGAAGTAATTTCACATCATCATCATTAACTTTTTCTGCAGAAGCAATAACCTGAACAGCTTGCAACACATCCAGCACATGCGCCAGGTTATGATAGGCATGGGCCGGCATATTGGTTTGAAGAAACTGAAGCACGTGACTTTCGGATTGCGCAAAACTATCTGATGCTTCATCCTTGTGTTGTCGTAATGAAATCAATAACGGATCTACGTTCCACCAGATCAGATCCACATCGTTGGTTTGTTTTGCTTTCGCATACCATGCTAGCGCATTTTCAATCTCACCTAAACCTAAACATGCGTGAGTCAAATAAACATTTACTCCCTTATCTTGCTTATTGCTGCGTTCAATCAATTCATCCACCAACCTTTGAGCTTTGGTTGTTTCATTCAACTTTGCATAAGCCACTGCCTGATAAGCTACCATTGAAGGCGGCCTTACCACAGAAGTGGCAAATCCTTTTTCTATTTCTTCGACAGCTTCTTTAAATTTTTCATTTGTTAAGTAAACTCTTCCCTTCAAATCGTAAAAGCGTAATACACCGGGAAAAAGTTTTAAACCTTCATCCAGTACAGCTATCGTTTCGGCAAAGAAGCCACGAAAGTAAAAACTTAAAGCCCTGTAATTGTAACACGCAATTGAACCGGGTTCCAACTTTTGTGCAGTCTCTAACCAAGTGGCAGCTTCATCAAAGCGGCCCATCATGTTCAATACATAACTATAGGTATAAAG
>DPSB01000656.1 GCA_003537495.1 Cytophagales bacterium
GTAGGTACTCCAGGTTATTTTGTGATACGCAAACCGCACCCAGGCAATCGGGTAAATGATAGGGTAGTGTATACGTATGCGGCCTGGCCGGATAATCAAAAAAAGTATAGAAGGGATTTTGATTATAGATAACCTTTCTGGCTGGGCTATGTATAGCCTCATAAGCATGGTAGCGATACTGGTTCTTCGAGAACTTTCGCTTCAAAAAAGATTTTATGCCGGTTGGGTTAATCTTCTTATTCATCCAAATGGCCATGTATTCTGGTATTATGATAATATCCTCATCAGTCAACCGTGTATCGTTCCAATAACGGATTGGGGTGGTATGCTGAAATCCTGAATTTTTAAATCCATTTTTTGTGTGAAGAACAAACGCTGGAATGTTATTGTTTGTTAGAATTTCCACATGGCGATAAATCATTTTGGTGCCTCCTGAGTAAAACTCAGGGGTGTAGAAATAGATGTTCATATTGCTAATATCTGCCTTATAGGGCTGAATACAATATTAGATGGTTAATCTTTACTATTTTTGCTCCTTATGGAGGAAATCGTAACCCGACAGAATTATTCCGAAAAGGAGAAGAACGAAATCTTCAACAACGAGTTTCTGCCCCACATTAACTCCATGTATAATTTTGGGTTCAGGCTTACGCTGGATCGGGACGATGCCAAAGACCTGGTGCAGGATACCTACCTGAAAGCCTACAGGTTTGTAGAATCATTCCAAAAAGGAACTAATGCCAAGGCCTGGCTGTTCCGCATTTTGAAAAACAGTTTCATCAACGACTACCGTAAAAAGGTTAAGGAACCTTCGAAAGTAGATTATCAGGAAGTTGAAACGTATTATAACTCAGAAGATGTAAATCGCCAGATAACACCCGACTTGCGTGTAGAATCGCTTCAGGATATGATTGGTGACGAAATATCCAATGCACTTAATGCGCTGGATGTAGACTTTCGTACGGTAATTATATTGTGCGATCTGGAAGGTTTTAAATACGAAGAGATGGCAAAAATTCTGGATATACCAATCGGCACCGTACGCAGTCGCCTGCACCGCGCACGCAACCTGCTGAAAGAAAAATTAAGCGAGTACGCCAAATCTATGGGTTATAAAAATACTGAATCATGACACCTCCCAACAATCCGTTTATTCTGGCCGATGGTAAGAAGCCAACATGCATGGAAATGCTGCAGGTAATTATTGATGGCGAAGCTTCTGATGAACAACAAGAGTATTTCAAAAATCACATGGATCGCTGCATGCCATGTTTTAAATCGTACGATCTGGACATGGCCATTAAGCGGTTATTGAAAACCAAATGTTGTGGTGGCGATGCACCAACCGATCTGGTTGACCAGATTAAAATACAAATCAGTCAAAATACAGCAAACTGATGGCGGGCAAAGCGCTTATTTTTTCAGCGCCTTCGGGTTCTGGTAAAACCACTATTGTAAAACACTTGATCAAAAATAATCCTGACCTGGGCTTTTCCATTTCAGCATCTACACGCGATAAGCGGGGCCGCACCGAGCAAGACGGTAAGGATTACTATTTTTTAACGCCCGAAGATTTTAAAAAGAAAATTGATGGCGATGAGTTTATTGAGTGGGAAGAAGTGTATGCTGGTAATTTTTACGGAACACTTAAAACAGAAATAGAACGCATCTGGCAAGAGGGACGTAATGTAATTTTTGATGTTGATGTAAAAGGTGGTATTAACCTGAAAAAATATTTTGGCAATAAGGCTTTAGCCGTATTTGTGAAAGTTCCCTCCATTGAAGTTTTGAAAGAACGCCTGAAAGAACGTGGAACTGAAACGGAAGAAAGTCTTTCGCGGAGAATTTTCAAGGCTAAATTCGAGATGACTTTTCAGGACAAGTTTGATGTAGTGCTGGTAAATGAAGAGTTGGATAAATCGCTACAGGAAGCGCAACGGCTGTACAATGCCTTTAAAAACTCCTGACCAAATTGAAACTTTAAGGCCAATTGGGTAGTTTTACGTATAGCTAAAAACTATACGTATGACGAGCAAGTTAACATTGAGTCTTGATGCAAAGGTTATAGCCCGCGCCAAAAAATATTCCCAAAAAAAAGGTGTGAGTCTTTCGCGTATTGTGGAGCAACATCTCAACTCGCTTACAGAAGGTAAAAATTCTCAGCAGTCAAAGACATCATTAATGCGTTTGAAGGGAATATTGGGGCCAGCCGAAGACTTCGACTACGATAAAGCAAAATATGAGTACCTAAGGGCAAAATATAATCTGTAATTATGAGTAAAACACTCTTTTTAGACACTAATGTTTTACTTGATTTTTTTTGGGAGCGGCCCCCGTTCTCCGCAGAAGCAGAATTGTTATTTAGGTTAAGGGAGGATAACCGTGTTGAATTTTTTGTTTCGAGTCTCACACTTGCCAACGTTGCTTACTTTGCGGATAAAGCAAAAAAGGATCCTTTTAAAATTATTTCGATTTTGTTAGAGTGGGTGCAGGTAGTTGAGCTTGATCGCAGTCAGTTTGTTCAAACGTTGTCGTCCCGATTTAAAGATTTTGAAGATGGCCTACAGTATTTTTCAGCCTTAAGGGCGAGAGGAGTTGATGTTATCATAACACGCAATAAAAAAGATTTTGAAGCATCTCAACTATTGGTTCAAACTCCCACTGAATTTTTAAAATCTTTTGAGTTGTGAAAATAGGCCTCTTCTTCGGTTCTTTTAATCCTATTCATACCGGGCACTTGATTATTGCCAACATCATGGTCGAAAATACCGATCTGAATAAAGTTTGGTTTGTAGTATCGCCACAAAACCCACTAAAACCCAGCAAGGGATTATTGCATGAATTCGATCGGTATGATATGGTAAAGGCTGCCATTGCCGATAACTACAAATTGGAAGCAAGCGATGCCGAGTTTCATTTACCCAAGCCCAGTTACACCATTCACACACTGGCTTACCTTACTGAAAAACATCCCACCAAAGAATTTAAAGTAATTATGGGTGGCGATAACCTTCAGAATTTTTCGAAGTGGAAAAACCATGAGCAGATTCTGGAACAGTTTGGTTTATATATTTATCAGCGACCGGGTGTAACAAATAACGAGTTGGAGCGTCATCCGAACGTACATATAGTTGAGGCTCCGTTGTTGGATATTTCAGCCACGTATATCCGCCATTGCATCAAACACAATAAGTCTATCCGCTACCTCGTTCCAGAACCAGTAGAGCAACTTATCCGGTTAAAAAATTTTTATCAATAACGTTACTTGCATACAACTCTTCCGTTCAATCCTGCATCTGCTAAGCATGACGAGATATTTACTTGCATTTCTTTTTTTGGGATCGTTCACACAAACTTATGCCGGGGGCATTCGCGGTGTAATTAAAGGCGATGATGTGGGGCCGCTGGCTTTCGCCTCCATTTTTGTAAAACAAACCGGAACTGGCAGTGCTACAGACATGGAGGGTCGTTACGAAGTTCAACTTAAGCCCGGCCGGTATGATGTAGTGTTTCAATACCTCGGTTATGAATCGGTTAATCGCACTGTAGAGGTTGGCGAAGATTTTCTGGAGATTAATATCACCCTTAAAACACAGGTGGTGGTGTTGCAAACCGTAACAGTAAAGGCTGGTAAAGAAGATCCGGCCTATACGATTATGCGTAAGGCCATTGCCAAAGCCAAATTTCATACACAACAAATAGATGCATACTCGGCTACGGTTTACATAAAAGGTAAAGGTCAGTTAACGGATTACCCGTGGCTCGCAAAAAAAGCGCTGGAGAAAGAAGGCATTACCAAAGATCGCGTGTTTATTTCCGAGTCGGTAAGTGAAATAAAATATACCCGGCCCAACAAGTTTGAAGAAAAAGTAATTGCCGTGTACACCAATGGTGATAATAAAAACACATCGCCAAACTCTTACATCTTTGGCAGTTTCTATCAGCCTGAGATTGCAGAAACGGTTTCACCACTTTCGCCTAAAGCGTTTTCGTATTATCGGTTTGAATATCTCGGCTCGTTTAAAGATCAGAGCTACGAGGTTAGCAAAATAAAAGTAACACCGCGTTCGCGTGGCGATAATGTGTTTGAGGGTTTGATCTACATTGTGGAGGATTGGTGGAGTATTCACAGCCTTGAACTCAATACAATTAAAATGGGTATTGACTTCCACATCAAACAAGTATATAACCCTATTGAAGATAAAGCCTGGCTTCCGGTATCGCAGCAGTTTAAAGTTAAGGGCAAAGTGTTTGGGTTCGAGTTCGAAGGCCAGTACCTGGCAACAATGAAGGATTACAAAGTCACGCTTAATCCGGAGTTGGAGGTGGAGCTTACCGTTATCGATGAAAAAATCTATAAAGAAGAAGCAAAAGTTATTGAACAGAAATTCACAAAGAAAGGTCAGGAGATAAACGAACGCCTGAATGCCGGTAAAGAAGTAACGGGCAAAGAACTGAGGCAATTAGTAAAAGAATACGAGAAGCAGGAGATTAAAGAACAGAAAGAACCCGATGTACTTTCGGAAACCAATTATTCGGTTGATTCGCTTGCGTACAAAAAAGACTCCACGTTTTGGGTTGAGATCAGGCCCACACCGCTTTCAAAAGAAGAGGAGCGCGGGTATCATTTAAATGATAGTATTACGGAAGTTCAGCGTAAGCGCGATGAGGGCGATACGTTGCGCAACAATAGAAAGAACAGCAAGCCGGGCTTTCAACCCTGGGATATTTTGATTGGCGATTCGTATAAGTTGGGTAAGATGAGCAACTTCCGCATTCATACACCTTACGGTGGATTTAATACTGTTGAAGGGTTTAACCTGATTTATAGAATGAGTTACTATAAACGCTGGGTTAAGCGGGATTCTACTAATAAAGATGCGCGACCGCAAACATCGCGCTTAGAGATCAGCCCGATACTTCGCTATTCTTTTGAACGCGATTTACTCACAGGTAAACTACGCACCGACTTTAGGTTTAAAAATAATCGCATAACAGTAGAAGGAGGACGCTATGTGGAGCAATACAATTCCAACGAACCTATTCACCACTTTGTCAATTCATTTATCTCGTTATTGTATGGCGACAACTGGATGAAAATTTACGAACGTAATTTTGTGCAACTAAACTACCTACATCGCTTTAATGATAAATATACACTTCGAAGTGAGTGGTCGTGGGCGAGGCGATCAGAGTTATCTAATCAAACAGACTATACATTGTTCAAAACAAATCGTGGCGACTATACACCCAATGCTCCTGCTAATCTGGAAATTCCAGATACAGGGTTCGAACGGAACCGGGCATTCATTGGTTCGGCCAGCCTGGAAGCGCGACCGTGGCAGAAGTATCGCATCCGTAATGGTAATAAGTCGCGGGTAAGTGGCAGTTCTCCATTACTTAGTTTAAACTATCGCAAAGCAATTAGTGGTGTGGCGCAAAGCGAAGTAAAATTCGATCAGTTGGAAGTAGGTTTTAAACACACCTTAAAGGTTGGCATTCGGGGTACGTTAGATGTAAACCTGCAAGCCGGAAAATTCTTTAATGCCGAAAATCTATCCTTTATGGATTACAAACATTTTCAAGGCAATCGTACCTGGTTTGTAACGGCCGATCCGGTGGGAACCTATCGGTTGATGGATTATTATAAGAACAGTACTTCGCGCGAATATTTTTCAGCCAACACGCATTATCACTTCCGTAAATTTTTAGTTACCCGTATTCCAAAAGTGCGGCTGGTAGGCATAACTGAAAATGTTTTTGTGAATTACCTTGCATCACCAACGTCTCGTAATTACACCGAAGTAGGGTATGGCATCGATGGCATCTTGCGCATCTTCCGTTTAGAAGCAGCCTTAGCTTTCCAGGATGGGCAATACCTGAATTATGGTTTCCGGGTAGGTATCGCATCCAGCATCGTTATAAACTTTAACGATTAAAGTTTTTGCTTAATTAATACCTTTACTTGCTGCAAGTAAGGGTAATGGCTATTTCCATTGATGATTTTTTTTCGCTGCGCAATAGTTTGCCGGTAGTAGACGTTCGCTCCGAAGGTGAATATCAATCCGGTCATATTCAACAAGCCATTAATATTCCGTTACTCAATAATCAGGAGCGTGTACTGGTTGGTGCCGATTATAAACAAAAGGGTCAACTCGAAGCCATCAAGACTGGCTTTAAGTTAGTAGGCCCGCGGTTGTTGGATATTATCAATGAAGCTGAAAGCGTTTCTCCATCAAAAGAAATGCTGGTACACTGCTGGCGGGGCGGTATGCGCTCCAATAACTTCTGCCAGTTTGTGGGCATGGCCGGAGTTAAGACACACGCACTCAAAGGCGGCTACAAAGCGTACCGACAAAAAGCCGTTGAATCGTTTTCAAAACCATTTGAGATAATTCTGTTAACGGGTTGTACTGGAAGCGGTAAAAGTGAAATTTTGCGCTCACTCAAAGCAAAAGGCGAACAAGTAATTGATCTCGAAACATTAGCCAGTCATAAGGGCTCCGTATTTGGTGGTTTGTTTATGAGCCCACAGCCAACCACAGAACAATTTCAAAATAATCTTTTTGAGGAGCTCATGCAGTTGGATTCGCGTAAACCTGTTTGGGTGGAGGATGAATCAATAGCCATCGGACAAATATTTTTACCACGTGAGTTCTGGTTGCAAATGAATAAGAGTCCTTTGGTTCAGGTTCAGGTTGATCTGGAAGTTCGCGTGAAGCGATTAGTAGAAGAATATGGGAAAGCCGATCAGGACGACTTTTTATCCATCATGAACAAAATTGTGAAGCGGTTGGGTGGTCAGCATTTTAACAGAGCCAAAGAAGAGTTATTGAATGGAAACATGCCCGAAGTAATGCGTGTATTGCTTACTTATTACGATAAGGCTTACCTTCATGGAATTGCGAAACGGAAGGAACGGGTTAGGAAAGTAGTAGAGTGGAATGGGGAAAGTGTGGATGAAATTGTGGTTGCGCTTTGTCAATAATGAGTTCTTCGCCTACTTCATAAAAAATAAATATGTGATCTATGTGCCTGTGTTGTTAAAAATATGAATGAAATAAAGCTTACCCAATACTCTCACGGTGCCGGTTGTGGTTGCAAAATCGCGCCTGCAGTTCTCGATAAAATTCTACATTCCGATTTTAAGTCTGGAGGCTTTCCTAATTTATTGGTGGGTAACGAATCGAAGGATGATGCAGCTGTTTATGAGTTATATAACGGAAACTGCATCATCAGTACAACCGATTTTTTTATGCCCATTGTAGATGATGCATTTACCTTTGGAAAGATAGCTTCTGTAAACGCTATTAGCGATGTATATGCAATGGGTGGAACGCCTACTATGGCGCTCGCCATTTTAGGCTGGCCGGTGGATAAACTTCCAACGGAATTAGCACAACAAGTATTGAATGGGGCCCGGGAAGTATGTAAAGCAGCCAATATACCATTAGCAGGTGGCCATAGCATTGATAGTCCGGAGCCGATATTTGGTTTGGCGGTAACCGGTACGGTGCCAAAAGAAAATCTGAAACAGAATAACACCGCCAAGGCGGGTGACTTGTTGTATCTAACAAAGCCATTGGGGGTAGGTATTATCACGACAGCACAAAAGCGTGGATTGGCCGAACAGACTGATGTTGATGAAGCTGTTAGCATTATGACTGAACTAAATAGTATAGGTATTGAGTTTGGCAAACTTCCCTATGTCCACGCACTTACCGATATTACCGGCTTTGGTTTATTAGGTCACCTGATTGAAGTGTGCGAAGGCAGTGGTGTATCAGCAGAGTTAAACTATGAGCAAGTTCCATTAGTGCGAAACCTGCAAACCTATTTAAGCAAGTTTATTTATCCCGATAACACCATGCGCAACTGGCAGAGTTATGAAAAAAAGGTGCAAAACATTGGCAGCGAATCGTTGCTTACATTGTGCGATCCGCAAACCAGTGGCGGGTTATTGGTTTGTGTTGATCCCGATTTTAAGAAAGTATTTGAAGCAAAATTTAAGTTAAAACCGATTGGTAAATTGCTCAATAAAAATTCTGACACAGTAGTAACGATAAAATGACGATTGAAGAACTTACACAACAACTTTGGTTAGCTAGCGAAGCAAAGAATCAATGCCGTATTTCGCTGGATGGTGAACCCTTGCCGCGTACCATTTGTCCGTATGGTGTGTGTACTACATCGCGCAACCAGATTGTGTTAGTGTGTTGGCAAACATTCGGATTTACAAAAGCTGGTGGCAAGGAAGGATACCGAAATCTGCAATTGGAACGAATTGCCGAACTGGAAATTCTGGAGGCGCACTTTCAAAAGCGCACCGACTTCAATCCGCATGATGGCCAGTACAAAGATTGGGTATTTCATATTTAGCTACGTGGCAATCGGGTTTCCGGATATAATCATACTGCTTGGGTGTTTGCAAGGTATAGTTGTAAGCGCGGTGCTGTTTTTTCATCCGAAAGGAATTTATGCCACCAGACTACTGTCAGTACTTACACTAATTTTTGCGCTTGCCTGTCTTAACCTTTACCTGCTGGAAACAGATTCGGGCAATCATAGCCTGTTCATACAAGTTGCATGGTCAGTAATACCACTACTTTTTGTTATGCCGGTCGGTCCGCTGATTTTATTCTACATCAAAGCACTGAATGATCCTGACTTTAGGCTAACCAGAAAACACCTCAAACATTTTTATCCACTTGTAATTGATCTTGTCCCCAGCTTTGTAATGATGATGTATTGGCTAAGCTATGCAGCTGTCATCAGTAAGCTGGATGAAGCTTCAGCCGGGAATTTTGTTTATCTCTGGAATAAGTATGCAGATATTCCTCGCTGGATATCCACAACTGGTTACACTATAATGGCTATGCAATTAGTTCGTGACCGTGGTGCACAAATTGGATATAAATCCTGGGCCCGACAATTTGTATATGTATTCATCGCGTTTGAGATAATCTGGCTAGGCCACCTGATACCTTATCTTATTCCCGGAGTTTCAGATTGGTTGCTTGGTGTATTAGGATGGTATCCGGTTTACATTCCTATGGTATTCATGGTGTATTGGTTGGGTGTAAATGGCTTGCTTACGCGACAAGTGGTCGCACGATCTACCAGCGTAAAAATTGACAATACCGTAGTGGCTAATGTGATTGAAAAACTGGAGTCTGCAATGGTTAATGATCAGCTCTACTTAAATCCAACATTGAATGTAAGTGAACTGGCGCGTCATATTAATCAATCATCCAAAGTGGTTTCGGCTGTTATTAATCAGCAACTGGGCAAAAGTTATAATGAGTTTGTAAATCAATACCGTATTGAAGAAGTAAAAAAGCGTCTTCTTTCAAATACCGATAGTCACTTAACCATTTCGGGTATTGCGCTGGAATGCGGCTTTAACTCGCAGGCAACTTTCCAGCGCGTATTGAAACAGATGACGGGCCAGGCACCAACTGAATTTTTAAGCGCCAAATCGAGGTAGTACCTACAAAAATCACTTATCAAAACCGGATTTGAGTGGTTAAAGGGCAAAAATTTTCCGGTTTTTGCTGAAAATTGATATTTGTTATGCGCGCTATCATTCTTCTATTTATTCTTTTTCCTTTATCCGGATTCACTCAGTCTGATACACTGAAAACTTTCGTTTTGGAGCCACAACAGCTTCGGCAGGACTTCTCTTACTTCAGGCAGTTACTGGAAGAAACTCACCCCGGTTTGTACCGATATATATCAGTTGAAAAAATGCAGGGCAAACTCGATAGTATCCAGCAACGGCTTGATAAACCGTTAGCCTTTTACGATTTCTATAAAACTATTTTATCGGTAGTGGCCGATATCCGCTGTGCTCATACCCATGCGTTGCCCCGCGATGCTGGCCGTTACATGGGTAGCATTAAGTTGTTTCCTTTCTTTGTGTATCCTATAGAAGATAAGTTGATTGTTCTGTTTAATGGAAGTACCGATCCTAACGTTACGTTGGGTTATGAACTGGTTAAAATAAATGGTTATGCGGTGGACAGTATCAGTAAAATAATCAAACGCTACTATTGGTCCGATGGTTCGATTGAACTTGCTAAAAACAATGCTCTTCAGGGTGGACCGTTTAGCCTTTTTTATTACATGCTGATTGAACAACCTGAAAAATTTAATTTATTGTTTTTGGATAAAGAGGGAAAAACCTATCAGACCACTGTAGCAGCACAAACAAATCGCGAGACACAGCGGTTATACGCGCGTGCACCAATT
>DPSB01000173.1 GCA_003537495.1 Cytophagales bacterium
CAGTTTGTTCAAGTATAAAAATTCATCAAGGCTTGGCGCGATGTGATCGGCTTTATTTAAAACTTTTTCGCGCTCTACATTTTCGGTAAAGGCAAAAAACTTATTGGCTAAACCAGCATGTTTTATTTCATAATCGGTGTACCCATCGCCAATCACATATACATCGCCCGGCAGGTTAAGGCGCTTGAGTTGTTCTACCTTGCCATTGTTTTGCGATAGCGGATTCTCTTTATCAAAACCGGTTACATTACCTTGTTCATCGAATACAAACCGATTGGCCAGAATGTTTTCGGGTTTAATACCAAACTCGGTAACAACCGGATCGATAAACGCATGAAAGCCATTTGAGATGATGTAAATATTATCAGCATACGTTTGAAAGAACTCGCGGTTGCGTTTAAACGATTCCGATACCATGCCGCGCAATACAACCACCAACTGATCGAGTTGGCGTTTGTTCGGAGCTAATAACTTAATCCGTTTCTCCAACGACTCGCGAAAGGAAATAGAACCATCCATTCCCTGATTGGTAATAGACACAATCTCTGCTCTGATCTTTTCAAAATCCGGATGGTCTTTTAAAGAAATGTCGGCCAATACATCAAACGCTTCAGCTTTGGTGAATGTGCTATCGAAATCAATTACAAAATACTTGTTGAGCTTCATGTTGAGTTAAACGCAAACTCAAAATTAACCTAAAGCATGAGAGTTAATGGAACGGAATGGATGACTACTTCAAAATATTTTTCAACTTAACGTATGTTAGGTCGAAACCACATTAAAGTTTCAGCATCAAAACATCGGCAGAAGCCGGGCACACGGCTGCAAACTCACTCGATTTCTGAATAGCATCAGGAACGTTTTCGCGGGTTACGGGTTTGAACCCCATTTTCTGAAAGAAGAAACTTGCCGTTTGAGTTAGTAAGTACACCTCACTTATACCGCGTTGTTTAGCAGCCTCAAGTAACTGACTTACAATTTCTTTACCTACTTGCTGACCGCGTAGTTCAGGACTTACCGCAAGCGATCGAAGTAATGCCAGATTACTATAGAACTCCAAACCACCTGAACCCACCAGCACATCGTGCGTATTGTAATAGGCCAGAAATAAACCGCTGTTTATCGAGATGTCTTCAGTCGGAAGGTTATTGGAATGTAAAAACTCTTTGAGCGAATCCAGTTCTTTGTCTGAATCGATTACATGATGAACCACAAATTCCTTCATAGAGTAAAGGTTATAATTTTGATATAACCACAAAAGAAAATTATGATTAGAATTGCAGTAAAAATTACATCGTTATGATTTCAGTAAAAGGATATGCCGCGCAAAACCCAACTGCCACACTTCAACCTTTCAATTTTAACAGACGTGAAGTGGGGCCACACGATGTACGCATTGAAATAGCCTACTGTGGTGTTTGTCACTCTGATTTACACCAGGTGCGCGATGAATGGGGCGGTTCTATTTATCCAATGGTTCCCGGTCATGAAATTGTTGGTAAGATTACACATGTGGGCAGCGCTGTTTCTAAGTTTAAGGTTGGTGAACTTGCCGGTATTGGTTGCTTTGTGGATTCGTGCCGCGTGTGCGAGAGTTGCAAAGCTGGTAACGAGCAGTATTGCGATGCCGGAATGGCCGGAACCTACAACGGGTATGAGATGGACAAGAAAACGCCTACGTATGGTGGCTATTCGAATTGCATTGTGGCGGACGAAAATTATGTACTCCATGTTTCAGATAAACTTCCATTGGAAGCAGTGGCGCCTTTGTTGTGCGCAGGCATTACTACTTATTCGCCTTTGCGGCATTGGAAAGTAAGAGCCGGGCAGCAGGTGGCTGTAGTTGGGCTGGGCGGACTTGGCCACATGGCTGTGAAGTTTGCTGTTTCGTTTGGGGCGGAAGTAACAGTGCTAAGTTCATCTTCAGCCAAAGAACAAGATGCAAAGAGATTAGGCGCACACCACTTTGTAAATACTCGCGATAAAGCTGCGGCAAAAGCTGTTCGTAAGAAGTTTGATTTTATTCTAGATACAGTTTCGGCCCAGCACGATCTGAATTTTTATCTCGACCTGCTTAAGACCGATGGTACCATGGTAATGGTTGGTATTCCACCTAATGCAGAACCGGTAGAAGCATTTAGCCTGATTGGGAAACGAAAAACCCTGGCGGGCTCTATGATTGGTGGTATTCGCGAAACGCAGGAAATGCTGGATTACTGTGCAGAGAATAATATTGTTTCTGATATTGAATTAATCCCGATTCAGCAGGTAGAAGAAGCTTACGTGCGCATGGTAAAAGGCGATGTGCGGTACAGGTTTGTGATTGATATGAAGACGTTGTGATGTAACTACGTACGCACCTTACGCGGTGACCGACTCAAAAAGAACAGCACACCTGCAACAAACAAACACACCCCTCCGGCAATTCCGAAGATGAGGTAAAAATCTTCCATCACTGTGTCCGACTCAAGCGTAGCATATTCGGGATTGCTGGCGTTTACCAACAAGTAAACGGAATCCTGAACCAGGTATTCAAACTCCGGATAAGTGGTGCTGGTTTGATACGTGTAAACGCTATCTTCTACAGGATAGTTAAATACCAGGTAGACATTGCGTGTGGTATCAGTTGGCGATGTTG
Source organism: Cytophagales bacterium (assembly GCA_003537495.1). Classification (GTDB taxonomy): domain Bacteria; phylum Bacteroidota; class Bacteroidia; order Cytophagales; family Cyclobacteriaceae; genus ELB16-189. Next base: position 2,639 of record DPSB01000173.1, read on the forward strand.
GTGTTGCGTAAACCGTATCGGCTACAATGCCTCTTACTGAAATTGCATCTTTCTTAAAATCTTCATAGAAGTAATAAAAGAATCCCGTAGCCGCCAGAAATAACAGTCCAAGCAAACCAATTAAGATACTGCCTACTTTCAGTACACCCGAAAAGCACCCGTTGCAGCCGGCATTGGATGCAGGGGTGGAACTGGTATATTGTTGTGGTTCTTCATTCTCTAAAGTACTCAGGAGTTTTTCAGCATCACTTTCAGAGATACCATACGTATTCTGAATTAAACGAATGGCCTGATAGCGTTGATCGCTCTCCAGCAACTGCTTAACCTGGGCTTTA
>DPSB01000377.1 GCA_003537495.1 Cytophagales bacterium
GTATCGCGTAAGCTTAACCCGAAAGAAGGCCACCGCTTTTTGCCGTACATCGTGTTGGTGATTGATGAGTTGGCCGATTTGATGATGACAGCTGGTAAAGAAGTGGAAACACCGATTGCGCGATTAGCACAATTGGCCCGGGCCATTGGTATTCACCTGGTGGTAGCTACACAACGCCCATCGGTTAACGTAATCACGGGTGTTATCAAAGCAAACTTCCCGGCTCGTTTGTCGTTCCGTGTTACTTCTAAAATTGACTCGCGTACTATTCTGGATACAGGTGGTGCCGATCAGTTGATTGGTCAGGGCGATATGTTACTTTCGACTGGTTCTGAGATTGTGCGCCTACAAAGTCCGTTTGTAGATACGCCCGAGATTGAGCGCATCTGCGATTTTATTGGCTCGCAGCGAGGCTACGATTCTGCTTACATGTTGCCCGAGTTTGAAGGAGAAGACGAAGGTGGCGCATCTTCAGTTGATCTTTCTGAGCGTGATGCTTTGTTTGAAGAAGCGGCCCGCCTGCTTGTAAATCATCAACAAGGAAGTACTTCTTTGATTCAGCGGAAGTTGAAATTGGGATATAATCGGGCCGGACGTTTGATAGATCAACTGGAAGCAGCTAAAATTGTGGGCCCGTTCGAAGGTTCGAAAGCGCGCGAGGTTTTAATTAAAGACCCCATGAGTTTGGAACAATTATTGAACGATTTGAAAGAAAAACATTCGCAATCCTAATTTTTGATGATGAAAAAGCTCGTTTTCGCAGCCCTTTTGCTGTTTGCAGGAATTACCGCCCACGCCCAGTACGATCCTAAAGCCCTTGAAATTCTGGAGGCTATGAGCAAAAAATATAAAGCCATAACTGCTTTTGAGGCAAATCTTACCTCGGGCTTGTCGAACGAATCGGAAGGGGTGAATGAAGAGTTTAAAGGAAAAATTACGGTAAAGGGCGATAAATTCAGGTTGTTGTTAGATGATCAGGAGGTGATTAATAATGGTACTACGGTTTGGACTTACCTGCCGGCAGCCAAAGAAGTGAACATTGATAATTTTGATCCCACCTCAGATGAGGTAAATCCTACCAAAATTTTCGACATGTATAAGAAAGGCTTTAAGTATTTGTACCTGGCCGATAAAACTGAAGCGGGTGTACTATGCGAAGAAGTGGATCTTGTTCCGGAAAAGAAAGATGCCCAGTATTTCAAAATCAAGATGATGATTTCAAAAAAAGATAAGAGTATTCAAAGCTGGACAATGTTCGATCGTTCCGGTAATCGTTATAAATACACCATTACCAAGTTTGTACCGAATGTGAAGGTGGAGGATTCTTTCTTTACGTTCGATGTAAAGAAATATCCGGGTGTAGAGGTGATTGATTTGAGATAAGAATTATTTTCTCCTTATCCTCACTACCTTAGGTTGAATAACTGTAAATGCATCAAAGAGTTCAGTGTGATGTTTTTGAACAATAGAACTCACTACTTGTGAGCGGATTTCAGTTGAATAACCTTCCAATCTTATGAGAATAACTCCAGAATGGGGCTTACCAAGCCGATAAACGAGTTCGCCAAAATCTTTATCTCTTGTAAGCAATATTCTGCTTTCGTTGGCTGCTATCGCTAAAAGTTCGTCATCGGATAATGACCTGGTTTCTTCAATTACATAATAAACATTGTGCTGTAATTCTCTTAATACCTCCACGATTGAACGATCAACCCCTTCATCGGCAAGGAACTTCATACCGCAATCGGATATATTTTTTCGCCTTTAAGTGAGTCGGCTGCAAATGCAAGCGCATCTTGAACGGCTTCTTTGGTAAGCCTTGGCCAAGAGGCTAGCAGGTTATCTATAGATTCTCCAGCAGCTAACGCTTCAAGGACAAGCTCTACAGTTATACGCGTACCTTTTATAATGGGCTTACCCATCATAATTTTAGGATTAACTTCTATGTAAGGATGCAAGCCCATAACGTAAACTTCATCAAATTTAATAAAAATAGATAAACGGATACTTATTAACTTTCGGGTATGAACCGAGCCGAGCTTTTCGAACAAATCCAAATAAAGAAATCGTATTTGTGTGTTGGGTTAGATACCGACATCACCAAAATTCCAAAACACCTGCTTACTTTACCCGATCCGGTGTTCGAATTCAACAAACAAATTATTGATGCCACCAAAGATTTTTGCGTAGCCTACAAACCTAATACTGCGTTTTATGAAGCGTTGGGCGCAACGGGTTGGCAAACGTTGCAAAAAACATTAGACTATATTCCGAAAGATTGCTTTACCATTGCCGATGCTAAACGTGGAGATATAGGAAATACTTCTGCATTGTATGCAAAGGCTTTCTTTGAAAAGATGAGCTTCGATGCGCTTACGGTTGCACCTTACATGGGCGAAGATTCCGTTAAACCGTTTCTTAATTTTTCTGGTAAATGGGTGATATTGTTGGTTCATACCTCAAACCCTGGCAGTGTAGATGTGCAACAACTTGAAACGCGTGGCGGCCGGTTTGTGTATGAAGAGGTAATTATGGCTTCGCAGCGTTGGGCTTCGGCCGATCAGATGATGTATGTGGTGGGTGCAACCAAAGCCGATAAGGTTGGTATTATTCGCGCGCTTGCGCCCGATCATTTTTTATTGGTGCCCGGTGTGGGTGCTCAAGGTGGCGATCTTGAAACGGTGTCAAAAGCGGGCATAAACATGCAATGTGGGTTACTGGTTAATTCCTCACGCACAATTATTTATGCTTCTTCAAAAGAAGACTTTGCAGAAGCCGCCCGCAACGAAGCGAAGAAAGTGCAGCAGGAAATGAGCGAATATCTGGATAAATTTATCAGGTAATTAATGCCACCTCCTTGACTGAATCCTTCCTACATTATCTCTGGCAGTTTCAGTACTT
>DPSB01000217.1 GCA_003537495.1 Cytophagales bacterium
GCGAAATATCCTGATGCTGTATTGTTGTTCCGTGTGGGCGATTTTTACGAAACCTTTGGTGAAGACGCGATTAAAGCGGCCAAAGTGCTGGACATTACACTCACCAAACGTGGCAACGGCTCTGCTTCTGAAATAGAACTTGCTGGATTTCCGCATCATGCGCTCGATACGTATTTACCCAAACTGGTGCGGGCCGGTAATCGCGTGGCCATTTGCGATCAGTTGGAAGACCCGCGTTCAGTAAAAGGAATTGTAAAACGCGGTGTTACCGAATTGGTTACACCCGGTGTGTCCTTTAACGATAACGTACTGGAGCGAAAGCAAAACAACTTTCTGGCTTCGGTGCATGTTGGTAAAACATTTTTAGGTGTTGCCTTTCTGGATATAAGCACGGGTGAGTTTTATGCAGCTCAAGGACCAGAAGTTTATATTAATAAGCTCATTCAAAGTTTTGCCCCAGCCGAAATCATTTACAGCAAATCTAACCGCGAAAAGTTTGAAACGCAGTTTGGTGAAGAGCATGCCACCTTTGCACTTGATGATTGGGTATATGCTTTTGATTTCGGAAACGAGAAACTGATCCAACAGTTTAAAACCAGTACGCTAAAAGGTTTTGGTATTGATGGCATGAACGAAGCCATCATTGCGGCCGGGGCGATCTTGCATTACCTCGAAGCAACCGAGCACAAAGACACGCAACACATTGCCGCCATTGCGCGCATCGATGAAGATAAATACGTTTGGCTCGATAAGTTTACCATTCGCAATTTGGAATTAGTAAGTTCTTCCAATGAAGGTGGAGTATCGTTGCTCGAAGTGTTGGATAAAACCGTAACCCCGATGGGTTCGCGCAATCTGCGCAAGTGGCTTATACTTCCGCTAAAGGAAAAACAAGTAATTGACGAGCGCTTGCAAGTGGTGGAACAGTTTTATACGAACCGCGACTTTGCAGATGAAATACTGGAACACCTGAGTCAAATTACCGACTTGGAGAGATTGATTTCGAAAGTGGCGGTGGGCCGGATTAATCCGCGCGAGTTGTTGCAACTGAAGCGTTCGCTTAAAGCGATTGTACCAATCAAAGCACAATTGGAGAAATCAACTTCTGTTGAGTTGATGAAACTGGGCGATCAACTTAACAAATGTGAGTTTCTGTTGGATAAAATTGAGCGCGAACTGAAAGATGATGCGCCTATGCTGATTCACCAGGGCGGTATAATTAAAGAAGGTGTAGATGCCGAGTTGGACGAACTACGAGCCATTGCCTTTTCAGGGAAAGATTATCTGTTGCAGATACAGAAGCGCGAGGTAGAACGCACCGGAATAAACTCGCTCAAGATTTCATATAACAAAGTGTTTGGCTATTACCTCGAAGTAAGCAATGCCAACAAAGACAAAGTACCAACTGATTGGATTCGGAAGCAAACGCTGGTAAATGCCGAACGCTACATTACCGAAGAGTTGAAAGTGTACGAAGAAAAAATTCTTCATGCGGAAGAAAAATTGCAAGTAATTGAACTGCGTTTGTTTACCGAGTTGGTTCGGCATGCAGCCGACTTTATTGCGCAGATACAACAAAATGCACGTGTGATTGCAGCGCTGGATTGTTTGGTAGCCTTTGCTGAAATAGCGCGCGCCAATCAATACAACAAACCTGAAATCAGCGAAAGCAAACGGCTCGCAATAAAAGCAGGTCGACATCCGGTAATTGAAAAGCAATTGCCTGTAGGAGAAACCTATGTGCCGAATGATATTTATCTTGATAACGAAACCCAACAGATTTTAGTAATCACCGGCCCCAACATGGCAGGTAAGTCGGCCTTGTTGCGACAAACTGCATTGATCGTGTTGATGGCGCAAATGGGTTGTTACATTCCGGCCGAGGCTGCTACTATTGGAATAATCGATAAAGTATTTACCCGCGTAGGCGCCAGCGATAATTTATCGCGGGGCGAATCTACCTTTATGGTAGAGATGACCGAAACGGCCAGCATCCTCAATAACCTGAGCGATCGTAGTTTGATTTTGATGGATGAAATTGGTCGCGGTACTTCTACCTACGATGGTGTTTCCATTGCGTGGTCGATTGTAGAGTACTTACATAACCACAAAGATTTTAAAGCGAAGACTTTATTTGCCACACATTACCACGAGTTGAATCAACTCACGGAAGATTTGCCACGCGTTAAAAACTTTAATGTGAGTGTAAAAGAAGTGGGGGATAAAATCATTTTCATGCGCAAGCTGAAAGAAGGTGGCAGTGAGCACAGTTTTGGGATTCATGTAGCGCAGTTAGCGGGTATGCCCAATAAAGTAGTGTTGCGTGCCAACGAGATTTTACATTTTCTAGAAAAAGACAAGCATAAGAACGATTCGAAGAAGAAGTTTGACGAATTGCCCAAGCCCACAGCCCAAATGAGTTTGTTTGAAATGGATCCCAAATCAAAAGCGGTACATGAAATGCTGGAGAAGATTGATATCAATACCATCAGCCCGGTGGAAGCGTTGTTGAAGCTGAATGAGATTTTGGGTACACTTAAGAAGTGAAAAGCCTGATTTTTAGTCTGAAAACGCATATTGAAGTTACAACTTTGTAAGTTACATTTATGTAACTTACATTTATGTAACTTTTTAAAGAGACATGCTTACTAACCCGTTTGTTTTTGGCAAAACTGTAAATGAAAGCGATTTCTGCAATCGTAAAACGGATATAGTTTTTTTGCATAATCAGTTTGACACCAACAGTAACACCATCCTGATATCACCCAGGCGCTGGGGTAAGTCTTCGTTAGTGGAAGAAGCGGCCAAGAGATATGCAAAAAAAAATGTTCGGTTTATTTTTCTGGACTTATTCAAATGCCGAACACCCGAGGAATTCTATGAAGCATATGTGCAAGCCTGTTTAAAGGCAACCAACTCAAAGCTTGAAGAAGCTTTTCAGTTTGCTACTCAATGGTTGAAAAGTCTGGTGCCCAATTTATCGTTTCAGCCCGATCAACAAAGTGAGTTTAATATCAAGTTTAATCTCACTAAAACTGTAAAAGAATCTGAAATACTAAACTTGCCACAACTGTTAGCTGAAAAGAAAGGGCTGAGAATAATTGTTTGTCTGGATGAATTTCAAAACATTCAACACTTTCCATACCCAATAGAATTTCAACGAAAATTAAGAGGGTACTGGCAAAAGCATGGTGGGGTGCATTATTGTTTGTATGGTAGCAAACGGCATTTAATGGTTCAGTTATTTGAGTCGAGTGATTTGCCTTTCTATAAATTTGGAGCTGTTCATTACTTGAAGAAAATTGAGTTGCAGGAATGGATACCTTTTGTCGAAAACAAATTCAAAAAGAGTGGAAAAACAATTTCGACTGATCAAATTACCATATTGTGCGAGGNNTTTCAAAACATTCAGCATTTTCCTTACCCGGTTGAATTTCAAAGAAAGCTTAGAGGGTATTGGCAAAAGCATGCCGGGGTGCATTATTGTTTATATGGTAGCAAGCGACACTTAATGGTTCAGTTATTCGAATCAAGTGATTTGCCTTTCTACAAATTTGGGGCTGTTCATTACCTAAAAAAAATTGAGCTACATGAATGGATACCTTTTATAGAAAATAAATTCAGGAAGAGCGGCAAAGCAATTTCGTCTGATCAGATCACCCAATTGTGCGAGGCTATAGAGATGCATTCGTATTACGTGCAGCAGGCTTTTCAGATTTTGTGGTATATATCCGGTAATAAGATAAAAAATTCAGATGTGCAGGCTACCCTTCAACAGTTGGCGCAGCAAAACGAGTTACAGTTTCAGAAAATTGTAGAAGGATTAACTACCTATCAACTTAATTACCTGAAAGCAATTTGTGCAGAAGTGAAGAATGTCTCATCAAAAGAATCGATAAAACAATATGCGTTGGGCACAACCGCTACCGTTCAACGTTCTATACAAGCTTTGCTGCAAAAGGATGTAATTGATACAATGGGTAAAGAAGTGATGCTGGTTGATCCGGCATTTAAGTGGTGGTTTAAACAGAATTTTATTGAAACAACTTGAATTACCGCTTCAACAAACTTCTACCAGTAATTTTTCCTGTTACTTCCTGGCGTAAACTCCTGCTCACCGGAACAACTGAACTTCCAATTTTAAGTGAGCTGCCTTCAATACCTGT
>DPSB01000158.1 GCA_003537495.1 Cytophagales bacterium
TTGTAGATGGTGCCTCCGTAAAAAAAGTAGGTGAGTTAAATTTCAGTATCTGTAAAGATAAAATTGCAGATATGTTGCTTGTGCCAGAAGGCAAAGTGAGCTCTGCTATTCTGCAACTTTATAATGAAGACGCTATTGTTGCTGAACCAGCTGGAGCATTAGCCATAGCAGCTTTGGATCAATATGGCGCCCATCTGAAAGGAAAGAAAGTAGTGTGTATATTAAGTGGTGGCAATAACGATATTGATCGGATGAACGAGATCAAAGAACGATCGTTGTTATACGAAGGCCTGAAACATTATTTCATTGTGCGGTTTGCACAACGCCCAGGGGCATTGAAAGAATTTGTAAACCACATTCTAGGCCCGAATGATGATATTGTTCGGTTTGAATTTATACAAAAACACAACAAAGAAACCGGACCAGCTTTGATTGGTATCGAAGTAAAATCGCGCGAAGATTTTGCTATGCTGATTGAACGCATGGATAGCTACAAGCTTAATTATACGCTCGTTAATCAAAACGAGAACTTGTTCGAGTATTTAGTGTAGCCTTTCTAAAAACCCAAAATTTCTGCTGATTACAGGTTTTTCCTGTTAGCTCTTGGATTGTAATACATTTGTAATACATTTGTATTACAAATTTTACAAGTATGCTTACGGTTCGGTTATCAGAAGATGAGGAAGAGCAATTAAACGCCTATTGCCAAAGGGAGGGTGTCTCCAAATCCATTGTGGTGAAAGAAGCGATTGAACTTTACCTTACCCAACGTAAAAAAAATAAAAGCCCTTTCGAAGCTGGTGCCGATCTGTTTGGCCAAGAGGGCAGCGGCTCAAAAAATAATTCAGTTAGTTATAAAAAGAAGCTAAAAGAATTACTGCGTGAAAAGCACACTCATTGATGCCGGCCCACTCATTGCGCTTTTCGATAAAAGCGATAGTTATCATACTCAGGCTGTTTCATTCATAAAGAATTATAAAGGAACATTGTTTACCACCTGGCCGGTAATAACCGAAGCTTCGCATTTGTTAAACTTCAGTGTAAAAGCACAAATCGCATTGCTGGAATGGATAAACCGGGGTGGCTTGTACATGATTGAAATAGAGTCTTACCATATTGTTCGGTTAATCGAGCTATCCGAAAAATTTAAGGACGTGCCCATGGATCTGGCCGATGCCACATTGATCGTGGCGGCCGAATCAAATAACATCAAGGAGATAGCAACAATCGATTCCGATTTTTACATCTATCGGGATGTGCGCAAACGTTACCTGAAGAATATCTTTATCAAATAATTATTCTTACTTAAAGCTGTCTGAAATTCTCCTTGCAAACGGCTATCTTGTAACACAATTACTTGAATTATGGCACAAGGTTTATTGATTGACATGGATGGTGTGGTATATGGCGGGGATATTATGATTCCGGGAGCCGACATCTTTATTGCTCGCTTATTGAAAGACGGCATTCCGTTTAGTTTCATGACCAACAACAGCCAGCGTACACGACTTGAGGCTGTACGCAAACTAGGCCGATTGGGAATAAATGTTACTGAAAATCATGTGTACACCAGCGCCATGGCCACGGGAAAATTTCTCGCCAGTCAGATTCCAAATGGAACTGCTTATGTGTTGGGTGAAGGTGGTTTGATTTCATCGCTGCACGAAAATGGAATTACATTGGTAAATACCGATCCGGATTTTGTGGTGTTGGGTGAAGGAAGAAATTTTACCTTAGAAATGGTACAACGCGCAGTCGATATGATTTTAGCTGGGGCAAAATTTGTAACTACCAATCGCGACCCATCGCCTAAGAAAAAAGGTTGGGATAATTTAGGCATTGCTTCTACCACTGCTATGATTGAAGAAGCTACCGGCATCAAAGCATTTGTGGTTGGTAAACCTGGTCCGGTAATGATGCGCGGTGCCCGCAAAGCGTTAGGATTGGAAACTGCCGAGACAACTATTATTGGCGACACGATGGATACCGACATCCGCGGTGGCGTGCAGATGGGTTACAAAACTATATTGGTGTTGAGTGGTATTACCAAGAAGGAACACCTCATTCGCTATGCATATAAACCCGATATGGTGGTAGAATCAGTGAATGAAATAAAACTTCCATTACCATGGTGGTAGACCAAACACCCGTAAGGCTGATCTCAACATCTTCCTGATTTTTCTTGAGTAATACAGAATCATTACTCATATTTGAGAAGTTATTAGCGAATCGAAATGATTACCCAATAACCTAACCTAAACCTAATGTAAACCGTCCCGCCTCTGGTGGGACGGTTTCGTTTTTTATAGTCGGGAACAAACTAACGATTGTTGTGAGCGAGCAAAAACCGAAAACAATTTTTGAAAAGATCTGGGATGCACATGTTGTAAAACGTGCCACTGGTTACCCCGATGCTTTATTTATTGATCGTCATTATATACATGAAGTTACCAGTCCACAGGCATTTGATGGTTTGCGTAAGCGCGGTATAAAAGTTTTTAATGTAAACCGCACTACAGCAACAGCCGATCATAATGTACCTACCAAAGACCAACACCTTCCGATCAAAGAAGCATTATCAAGACACCAGGTAGAAACATTGCGAAAAAACTGCAAAGAGTTTGGTGTTGAGTTGTATGATCTGGGGCATCCGTTTCAAGGTATCGTGCATATCATTGGACCGGAGTTGGGATTAACATTACCAGGCATGACAATGGTGTGTGGCGATAGTCATACTTCTACACATGGAGCATTTGGCAGTGTAGCTTTTGGCATTGGTACATCCGAAGTAGAACAAGTATTGGCTACCCAATGCATTTTACAATACAAACCCAAAACCATGAAGATTGAAATCAATGGTAAGTTGGGTAAGGGTGTGGTCAGCAAAGACATTATTTTATACATCATCTCAAAAATCTCAGCCAGTGGTGCGACTGGCTTTTTTGTTGAGTATGCTGGCGATGCCATTCGCAATTTATCGATGGAAGCACGCATGACAATCTGCAACATGAGTATTGAAATGGGTGC
>DPSB01000348.1 GCA_003537495.1 Cytophagales bacterium
AGGAACTGGTAAAATTGTTGCGGATGTGGTTTCAGGAAAACAAACTGAAGTAAATTTGAAAGCTTTTAATCCGCAGCGATTTGCCTGATGATTAATTGGTATTATTGATCTCGTTTCAATAGCATAATTTAATAGTATGAGCTTCTTAAGCGCAGAATGGCGAAAACTGGCTATGGCTAACTATGCTGTGGATACAAGTCTGTTGCAGAAATTCCTGCCTGCCAAAACCGAACTTGATCTCTGGAATAACACCTGCTATGTCAGCCTGGTGGGGTTTATGTTTCTTAACACCCGATTAAAGGGTTTTAAGATTCCGTTTCATGTAAACTTTGAAGAAGTGAATCTTCGCTTTTATGTACGATATAAACATGAACAGGAGTGGAGGCGAGGTGTGGTGTTTCTAAAAGAGATTGTTCCGAAGCCAGCTTTAACATTTGTTGCCAATACAGTTTATAAAGAGAAGTACGAAACCATGCCGATGAAGCATGTCTGGATAAATTCGGCTGATACATTGCAGGTTGAATACAACTGGAAGAAGGGAGGCTGGAATTCCTTTAAAGTAATTGCGGACAATCAGCCAGTTGCCATTGAAGCCGGTAGTGAAGAAGGATTTATTACTGAACATTATTGGGGTTACACAAAAATCACCGATCAGAAAACATCCGAATACCAGGTGGAGCATCCGCGCTGGTTAGTGTATCCTACAAAAGATTATCAAATTGAAGTTGACTTTGGGAAGGTTTATGGTACAGAGTTCAGTTTTTTAAGCTCTGAAAAACCCAAATCCGTTTTCCTGGCGGAAGGTTCAGAGATTAAAGTTAATGGCGGCAGCATTATTTCTGCTTAACGCTTTGCCAGCCTTGCTGCGATGATGCTCACAATTAAAATCTGAATGGCATGAAAAACCATAATTGGTAAAAGAATAATGCCGATGGTCGCTGAGTTTTCGAAAAGGATTTTGGAGAAAACTGTACCGTGTACCAGCGATTTTTTAGTGCCACAAAACTGTAAAGTTATACTGTCTTCTGTGTTGAACTTTAAGAGTTTGGCGAAGTAACCGGTTAGGTTATAAACTAAAAAGAACAGCAGGGTGGTAGCACCGGCAATCAAGAACAGATCAATCAGGCTTACTGTACTAAATACATTTCCTTCAAACGATTCAGCAAAACTTTTATAGATAATGAGCAGGATAATTGACTTATCAAAGAGAGATAATTGTTTGGAGTATTTAATAGCATAGTGTCCTAAAAAACGCTGCAGTAAAATCCCCAGTACAACAGGCAGCAGTATTTGCGTAACCAGATTTAGGTACACACTCGATAAATCAACGGTATGGGTAGTGGCAGGAATAAAACTACTCATCCATAAAGGGGTAATAGCAACACCAATTAATCCGGAAATACTTGCATTAAAAATGGCAGCCGGTACATTGCCTTTGGCCATCGACACCATAACTACCGATGACGAAACAGTAGAAGGAAGAGAAGCGAGAAATAAAAAGCCAAGCCATAGATTTTTTTGTTCTGTTGTTTGTAGCAACGGATAAAACACCAGTACCAGCAGCGGGAATACTAAAAATGTAGTAGCCTGAACCAATAGGTGTAGCCTCCAGTTTTTTAGTCCGGCTTTTAATTTTTCAGCACTGAGTTTTAATCCGTAAAAAAAGAAAATAACAAATACGCCAATCTGGCCTATAGCCGATATGGGCAGCGTCTGGTCAATTTGCGGAAAGAAATAAGCAACAACTATCGCAACCAAAATGGCAAGTACAAACCGATCGACTTTAAGGTTCATCAACGTTCTATTTCTTAAGAACCGTAAATTACCTTTTTTAACTGATGCCCACGGCATACCAGCCGGTCAAATAAAACTTTACTACACGGGTAACCATCTCACATTAAGTAAGTATTTTCAAATACCCGATTACAGCGCCCCATGTTTACCAATAATTTAAAAGTAGCTCTGCGCAAGCTGCTCAGGCAAAAAGTTTATTCCATTATTAATGTTGCAGGCCTGGCGGTAGGTATTGCCAGTTGCTTGATTATTGTGCTGTATGTTCGGCATGAATTTTCGTACGATCGGTTTATTCAGGATCATGATCGCATCTATCGCATGGTGCTGGAGCGCAAGTATCCAAACCACTCCACTTTTTATTCTATCATCCCGCAGTCCTTCGAGGGAGTAATCAAGCGAGAATTTCCAGAGGTAGAACAATCCACCAATCTTTTTGGATTCACCAATTTTACTCTTTCTTACAAAAACGAGCGCGATGAAGTAAGTCAATTCGATGAAGAATTTGTACTGGCGGGCGATACCAGTNATTTAAAGGTATTCAGTTTTGAATTATTGAAAGGAAACCGTGCTACCGCACTGGCACAAGCCAACGAAATTTTGATTACCGAAGAAACAGCCACACGTTTTTTTGGATCAGCCGATCCGTTGGGAAAAATTATAACGGCTGGCCAGCAGGAATTAAAAGTGGTGGGCGTGTTGCAAAACAG
>DPSB01000218.1 GCA_003537495.1 Cytophagales bacterium
GAGTCTGGTGGCAGGCGGTTGTTTTGTTTTTTAAGGATTGATTTTAGCTAACTTTGATTGATTCAAAATTTCTGATTTATGAAAATAGTTAAGGCTACTCTTTTTTGTTTTGCATGTTTGATTGCGTGGGCTGTAAATGCGGCACCGAAGCAAGAGTTTTATGAACTTCGGATTTATACCTTTAAATCGCCCGAGCAATTGCAACGCACCGAGGCTTATCTTGAAAAAGCATTGTTGCCAGCATTACATCGGCAGGGCAACTCAAGGGTGGGTGTGTTCAGGCCAGTTGAAACAGATTCTACTTTTGGAAAAAAATTGTATGTGCTGATTCCGCACAAAACACTGGCGGCTTTTGATAAACAGGAAAGTTTACTGGCCAAAGACAAAACTTATTTAGAAAGTGGTAAAGATTATCTGGATGCGGTTTACACCAACGCACCCTATCTGCGCATTCAAACAATTTTACTAAAAGCATTTGCAGGCATGCCTATAGCAGCCAAGCCCGAGTTAAAAACTCCGGTAAGTGAACGTGTATACGAATTGCGCAGCTACGAAGGCCACACCGAAAAAATCTATCGCAACAAAGTAGATATGTTTAATACCGGTGATGAAGTGGGTTTGTTTAAGCGACTTGGGTTTAATGCGGTGTTCTATGGTGAAGTATTAAGCGGTGGTCGCATGCCCAACCTGATGTATATGACCACGTTCGAAAACAAAGCTTCGCGCGATGCCCACTGGAAAACTTTTGTGGACGATGCGCAATGGAAAACGCTCTCCGCCATGCCCGAATACAAAAACAATGTTTCGAAGAATGAGATACTTTTTCTAAGACCTACAACATATTCTGATTTGTAGCAGTTACTGGATTGTGGAGGTTCGTATTTACAACTGAAATTTTGTGCGGTATGAATATTAAAAGATTAGCAGCATTAGCTTTTTCAACGGTAGTTATGGTAGCGATGGTAACGCTATCGGCCTGTAATGAGGACGATGAACACCCCAACCAACATGTGAATAACTGGATAGAAGTGAACATGGATTTCTGGTATTATTGGAATACCACCATGCCATCCAACCCCAATAAAACATTGGCGCCCGATGATTTTTTTGAGAGCCTACTCAATGATGATGATCGCTTTTCGTGGATACAAGATAACTATCAGGAATTACTTAATTCGTTACAAGGCGTAAACGAAGAAGCTGGTTATGAGTTGGCGCTATTTAATGAAAGCCTCGATAACAACAATGTAATTGCACAGATCGTGTACATTAAACCAGCATCGCCAGCGGAAGTTGCCGGGTTAAAGCGTGGAGACGTTATCACTCACATCAATAACCAACAACTTACTACCGAAAATTACCAAACCATTCTTGCGGCTACGGGCGATGATCATACGATTACTTACCGCGCACTTGACCTGGCTAACGAGGTTTTTCTCACTGCTCAAACCAAATCGCTTACCACGGTGGTATATTCCGAAAATCCTAATTTCCTGAATAAGGTTTTTGTACACAACGATCGCAAGATTGGCTACTACGTGTATAATCTTTTTGTTTCGGGAGTTGCTGGTAGCGAGGCGGAGCAGAGAAAGTATAATACAGAGATGGATAACATCTTTGCATCATTTCAATCGGCCAGTATTACCGACCTTATAATTGATTTACGATTCAATAGTGGCGGTGCAGAGAGTGCTACCGTTAACCTGGCCAGTCTGGTGGGTAAAGGTGTTGATAATACCAAGGTGTTTACCATTCGTGAGTATAACTCGCTGGTAGAAACTGAAATCAAAAACGATCCTGATCTTGGTGCAGAGTTTCTGGACGTAGAGTTTGTTACCAAATCCCAAAACATTGGCAATCAGTTAACCAATAACCGGGTGTACATCCTTACGGGAACACGCACGGCCTCGGCCAGTGAACTATTAATTAATGGTTTACGGCCTTACACGGATGTGTTTTTAATTGGCAGCACTACGGTTGGTAAAGATGTGGGCTCTATTTCACTGTTTGATGAGGATGACACCCGCAATACCTGGGGCATGCAACCCATCGTTACCAAATCATTTAATAGTCTTGAGCAGTCAGATTATTCAAATGGATTTACACCTCAGATTGCACTAGACGATAACAACTTAATCATTTATCCATTGGGCGATGAGCGTGAGTTATTGTTGGCGCGTGCGCTACAAGAGATCACCGGCATAACCGATCCGGGCCGTACACGGGCCGCCAAAACATGGGGCAAGGAGGTTGGCCACTCATTGGATTTAAAGAAACACAGCAATGTGTTGGTAATTGATGAACCGAACCAGCAAAAGCTGATCCGGTTGATGAATCAATAATCATTACCTATTCATCGCGTCTGCCCGCCACAACTTTTTTACCTTTAGTAAGCATGCTGGTTAAGGCAATGTGAAAGGTGTTTACCTCCAGGTTTTCGTAAGGTCTGGTACCATCCGAAAGGGTAAAGTTTTTATTGAAGAAAGGAGTAGCATAATATTTAAAACGCAGACTCATGCCTCGCGGAAAGCGAATGCCAGCAAACACAGCATGGTAGAAAGCCGGAGTTCTGCGACTGAACCACGTGTTGAACTTGCTTACCTTCTCGTCATTCTCAAAACGTTTTTCTTTATAGTTGAAGGGAATCTCAAACTCATAGCCACCATAAACATACATGCCGTGCATATCGCCAATTTTAAAACCTATTGGCAGCCCTACGTTGTAGGTGCGATGTTTCGTGCGCAAATCCGGACCAGCATCGGTAATAAACCCAACATTGCGTAACGAAATACCGGCAATCATACCCATGTTGCGCCCCTGATCGAAATGCGCCAGCGACTGGCCATGAAAGAACATCGTAAAACGAGGAATGGCCGAATCCTCCATGCCATTGTTATTGATGCTGGCAAAACCCAGAATAATTTCACCATCAGAAGTAATGTAAGGCCGTTGGCCAAAAACCAATCCTGAAACAAAAACCAGGGCTACAGAAAACAAGAAGCGCATATCGTTATGATTTTGGGTTAATTACTAACAAGACGCACGGTCAGCATGAACCGTTGCACGAGCAAACTCTAAAATCGTTGCTTTTTTGAATGCTACCCGTGCAGGGCTGCTGAGTTTACCTTATTTTTGACGCCTCAACATCCAACCACTTATGAAGCGCGATAAAGTTGTTTTTGACCTGATTGAAAAAGAAAAGCAAAGACAGGAACATGGTATTGAACTGATTGCATCCGAAAACTTTGTGTCGCCACAGGTTATGAAGGCACAAGGCTCGGTACTTACCAATAAATATGCAGAGGGCTTGCCCGGCAAACGCTATTATGGAGGCTGCGAAGTGGTGGACGAAGTAGAGCAATTGGCTATTGACCGGATTAAAGAACTTTTTGGTGCCGAGTGGGCAAACGTGCAGCCACACTCAGGCGCACAAGCCAACGCTGCAGTAATGTTGGCTTGCCTTAAACCGGGCGATAAAATTCTGGGCTTCGATCTTTCGCATGGTGGCCATTTAACACACGGCTCGCCTGTAAATTTTTCAGGTAAACTATATGTGCCCGCTTTTTACGGTGTAGAACAAGAAACCGGTCTTATCGATTTTGATAAAGTATTGGAAACGGCTTTGCGCGAAAAGCCTAAGATGATTATCTGCGGGGCTTCAGCCTATAGCCGCGATTGGGATTATGCAAAACTTCGCGCTGCCGCAGATGCAGTAGGCGCGTTGTTACTGGCAGACGTTTCGCACCCGGCCGGATTGATTGCGCGTGGATTGTTGAACGACCCCATGGAACATTGCCACATCGTTACAACTACTACTCATAAAACTTTGCGCGGCCCGCGCGGTGGATTGATTATGCTGGGTAAAAACTTTGATAATCCTTTCGGATTAAAAACCCCGAAGGGTGAGTTACGCAAAATGTCTTCTGTGTTGGATTCAGGAGTATTTCCTGGAACGCAAGGTGGCCCACTGGAGCATGTTATTGCTGCCAAAGCGGTTGCATTTGGTGAAGCATTAAGCGATGATTATTTAACCTACATCGTTCAGGTTGCAAAAAATGCAAAGGCCATGGCCGATGCATTTGTGCAGAAAGGATATAAAATTATTTCGGGCGGCACCGATAATCATTTGATGTTGATTGATCTTCGGTCGAAAAACTTAACCGGTAAACTGGCAGAGGAATCATTGATTAAAGCAGACATCACCATCAATAAAAACATGGTGCCGTTCGATACGCAATCACCAATGGTTACTTCGGGCATGCGCATTGGCACACCAGCTATTACTACACGCGGACTCAAAGAGAAAGATGTTGTAAAAGTGGTGGATTTGATTGACGAAGCACTGCAAAAGCCAACCGATGAAAAACACCTGAAGGCCGTAAAACGCAAGGTGAATGGCCTGATGAAAAAATTCCCATTGTATAGCTAAACCCTTACCTTTGGGCAGGTATGAGAAACATTGAGCCAAATCTACAAAGCATAGTAACAGAACTTGTTCGGTTAACCGAAACGCAGCGCGAGCAGTTGATGATTGCGCTTCAAAAACTAAAATCACCCGCCTCCAAACACCCCGTAAAAATTACGCAGCTTGCCGGGTTGGGTAAAGAAATGTGGCGGCAGGTTGATGTAGAAAAATATATTCAGGAATTGCGAGATGAGTGGAGCGATCGAAAAGTTTGACAACAAAGCAGTTTATCTCGATACGGCCCCATTGATTTATTATCTGGAACAAAACGCCACGCACAGTAGTTATCTGAATCAACTATTTAAAAAGAACGAAGCCGGAGAGTTTATTTTTTACACCTCGGTTGTTACACTAACAGAAGTGCTAACGCTGCCTTTCAGGCAAGGAAATGTGGAGTTGGCAGAGCAATACCAATACTTTCTATCAGAAACCCAAACACTTAAATTAATACCTGCGAATATACCCATAGCCAGACTTGCCGCTAAATTGCGAGCAGCGTATGGAATAAGAATGCCAGATGCAATTCATTTGGCAACTGCTATGGAAATAAAGGCAGATTGGTTTCTGACAAATGATATTGCCTTAAAAAAGATAAAGGAATTAAATGTGATTACACTTACTCATGGCTGAAGAAAAAGAAATGGCGTTTCTAGACCACCTGGAAGAATTGCGCTGGCATGTGGTGCGGTCGGTAGCTGCGATTTTTATAATGATGATCCTGGCATTCGTTTTTACCGGATTTATTTTTGATGAAATTATTTTTGCCCCAAGCGACCCCAGCTTTGTAACGTTTCGCTGGCTTTGTCGCTTAGGCGAAATTACCGGAGTAGATGGTTTGTGCGTAACTAAAATTCCCATGAAACTGCAAAGCAGGTTTTTGATGGGTCAGTTTACCATGCAGCTCACTTCTTCGTTTGTTATTGGATTGTGTGTAGCATTCCCGTATGTAGTTTGGGAATTGTGGCGTTTTATTAGCCCGGGGTTGTATATACGCGAGAAGAAGGGCTCACGCGGAGCCGTGTTTTATGTTTCGTTTTTGTTTTTACTTGGTATTGCCTTTGGATATTTTATTCTAAGCCCAATGACGATTGCCTTTCTTGCCAACTATACCATCAGCGATAAAATTGCCAACGAGTTTGATATTACTTCATACGTTTCTACTATCACAGCGCTGGTACTTGGTAGCGGGTTGCTGTTTCAACTTCCGGTAGTAATGTTCTTTCTTACTAAAGTAGGAATTGTAACTCCTCAATTTCTGCGTAAATATCGTAAGCATGCCGTAGTGGTTATCTTAATTACAGGTGCGATTATTACGCCAAGTCCTGATCCGCTCAGCCAGTCGCTGATATCAATTCCATTATACATACTGTACGAAATCAGTATTTTAATTTCGGCTATGGAACTAAAGCGAAAAGAGAAACGTGAATTGGCCGAATTACAAAACTCAGCAACATAAATCACAACCCGTATGAAAATTGCGATAGGTGCCGATCATGCCGGATTTGACTATAAACAAAATCTTATAGCCGAACTCAAAGCACAAGGACATGATGTTGTTGATTTTGGTACGCATTCAACTGACTCCGTAGATTATCCCGACTTTGCGCATCCGGTTGCTTCAAGTGTAGAATCAAAACAAACAGAACTTGGTATTCTTATCTGCGGAAGCGCAAATGGGGTAGCGATAACGGCAAACAAACATCAAGGAATAAGAGCGGCTATTTGTTGGCTGCCCGAACTGGCTGCATTGGCTCGCCAACATAACAATGCAAATGTGGTTTGTATTCCGGCAAGATTTATTTCGTTAGCAGACGCCTCCAAAATTGTAAATACATTTCTCACCACTGCATTTGAAGGCGGAAGGCACGACCGCAGAGTAGAAAAAATCAGTTGTTGATTAAGACGATCGCTTCATAATTAACTTATTACTTTAATTATAAAAAACTGAATCAATTGGTTTGATTCTTGCGTAAATGCTCTTGCTGATTTTTTATACCTTTATCTGTGTATTGTACGAACAAATCTTTCTCTTGAATTTATAACCAGTTTAAATAAATAGTATGAAAACTAAGTATCTAACCCTGGGGCTGATGTTGCTGTTAATAAGTGCAACGCAAGCTCAGGTATTGAACAGGCTAAAGCAACGCGTTGAAAACAAAGCCGAGCAAAAAGCAGGTCAGGAAATCGACAAGCTTTTTAGCGGTAAGGATAAAAATCAATCTGGCCAAGGCACCAGCAATGGAACAGGAGTAAATGGTGGCGGCAACAACCCCAATAACAATGGTGGTGGGTTAATCTCAACTCCTCCTGATGTAAATCAGAATCTAATTGATGCCGAAGCTGCTTACAAAAAGAATAGTTATGGCGAAGCGCGATATGCCGTTCAGCAAGCCATGCTTGGTGTTGAACTTGAAATCGGAAATAAAGTTTTAAAGTCGCTACCTGAAACAGTTGCGGGTTTGAACAAAGAAGTAGAAGCTGATCAGGTAACCAGTACCGGTTGGGGTTGGGCTGGTTTAACGATTCAGCGTGAGTACTCTACCAAGAATAAAGAGTTCAGAGTAATTATTGCCAACAATTCCGTGTGGATGGCAGGTGTAAATGCTTACCTCGCTTCGGGCGGTTATGCGCAACAAACCAATGGCGAACAAAACTGGAAGCAAACCAAGTTGAAAGGATATCGGGCTATTATTGAGTATAGTGAAGGTAGCGGTTATAAACTGAGCGTGCCTTTGGGTCAATCTTCGTTGATTGTATTTGAAGGTGTGAGTTTTGCTTCGGAGTCAGAGATGATGAAAGCAGCCGAAACCTTTAATCTGGACGGAATCAAAAAAGAATTGGGCGAACAATAATCATTAAAGAGATGAAAAGGATAAGATTAACAATAGCAATAGTTCTGGTAAGCCAGTTTGTGTTGGCACAGGATTTCGATAAAAATATTTCTACAGCCAAGTCTGCGTATGCTTCTGGCAATCTGCAAGACTCGCGTTTTGCGATGGAGCAAATGCTGCGCGA
>DPSB01000219.1 GCA_003537495.1 Cytophagales bacterium
AAATCAATCTGGCCAAGGCACCGGTAATGGGACAGGAGCAAATGGTGGCGGCAACAATCCCAATAACAACGGTGGTGGTTTAATTTCCACTCCACCCGATGTAAATCAAAACTTAATTGATGCCGAAGCTGCTTACAAAAAGAACAGTTATGGCGAAGCACGTTATGCTGTGCAGCAAGCGATGCTTGGTGTTGAACTTGAAATAGGAAATAAAGTTTTAAAGTCGCTGCCCGAAAGCGTTGCCGGATTGAGTAAAGAAGCTGAGGCCGATCAGGTTACCAGCACGGGTTGGGGTTGGGCCGGCCTAACCATTCATCGCGAATATTCTACCCGCGACAAAGAGTTTAGAATAACGGTTGCTAACAATTCGGTTTGGATGGCAGGTGTAAATGCTTACCTCGCATCGGGCGGCTATGCGCAACAAACCAATGGCGAACAAAACTGGAAGCAGACTAAATTGAAAGGCTATCGGGCTATTATTGAATTCAGCCAGGGAAGTGGTTATAAGTTAAGTGTGCCGCTTGGCCAATCATCGCTTGTTGTATTTGAAGGTGTAAGCTTTGCATCAGAAACAGAAATGATGAAAGCGGCCGAAACCTTTAACCTGGATGGAATCAAAAAAGAATTGGGCGAACAATAATCATTATAGATATGAAAAGTATAAGAATAACAATAGCAATGATCCTGATAAGCCAGTTTGTGTTGGCGCAGGAGTTTGATAAAAATATTTCAACAGCCCGGTCGGCTTATGCTTCGGGTAATCTGCAAGACTCGCGTTTTGCGATGGAGCAAATGCTGCGCGACCTCGATATGGCTATTGGAAAGGAAGTGTTGAAGTTACTTCCCGCTAAAGTGGGAACATTAGCAGTAAACGAAAAAGAAGATAATGTAACCGGCTCGGGAGGAGTTGGACTGTACGTAAATCGTCATTATGGAGCTGAGCCTAAGCAGGCATCAATCGAAATCATCAATAACTCACCGCTAATTACTTCATTGAATGCTGTTTTAAGTATGCCGGTTATTGGCGGCATGATGCGTGATGAAAATCAGAAAATCATTCGCGTGCAGGGCTACAAATCTATTCTTAACAAACAGGTAAATACCGACACCGGTAAAACCAATTACGAGTTGCAAATACCCATGAACAATACCTTGCTTACACTAAGAATGGATGATACAACCGAAAGTGAAATCACAACTGCTGCGAATTCAATTCAGTTGGCTAAAATTGTACAGATAGCGCAATAGTTTTAATCCTGAAAAAGAATAGCATCGCGAAGGTCGATGGTTTGCGGAATAGTTAATGAAATTTCGCGACCACCGGCATTCGCTGTTAATAGCACAACCTGATTTTGATACACGTAGCCAATCAGATCTTTTACAGGACTCATTATAAATGTAAACGAATCGCCCGCTTTAAAATGATTATAGATCAATGAGTTTGTTTTGATCGTATTAGCCCATCTTAACGTAACCGGAACAAGTGCTGTGGCACTTGTTTGAAAGCAGGAAATTTTATCTGCATAAAAAAGAAAAACAGAAGGCTCCGGAGTTCTGGGTTCTGAAGCCTCGGGTTCGCGGGGCGGGTAGTAGTAACATTCTTTTTTTTGAATGACACCTTGGATAACGTAGGAGAATAGTTTTTTCTTATTCGTGTACGCATCGTAAAACAGATATACAGCAATAGCCAATACAATCAGCGACCCAAATGGAAAGATGAAAAGCATTACAATACTTAACGCAATCATTACATAGCCAGCCTTGGTATAACTTTTTGCATCGCGTTGCTGCAACGCGAGAATATGTTTATGAACTTCAGGCCAGTTGATGGAGTTGGACATAATCAAAGATAGTTCAATCCTGAATATTGTATTGAATTAAACAGATTGATTGTAATTTAGCCCTATGAAAAGGATAGCACCTTTTTGGTTTATAGCAGCTCTTTTAACAACCTGCAAACCAGCACCCGAAGCCAAAGTGGTAATTGGTACGATGGCTACATTGGATGCAGCTCGCGAAATCATGACAGCCGGTACTTGTACACTCGTAACGGTTAATAATCTTAACCAACCCTATGCTCGCGTAATGGATCCAATCGATCCGGATAAAGATTTTGTGGTATGGCTAGCCACAAATCCCCGTAGTCGTAAAATCTTGCATATCGATACTAATCCCAATGTTGTCCTACACTATGTAGATCAAATTGACAATGGATATGTTTCCCTTTACGGAAAAGCAGAATTGATTCGTGATTCATTAAAAATAAATGATCATTGGAAACCGAAATGGAATCAGTTTTATCGAAATAAAAATACTGATTGTGTTCTGATAAAAGTTGTACCAACCCGCCTGGAAGTAATCCATTATATGGCGGGCATCACAGGCGATTCATTAACCTGGCAACCAACTGTCATCACATTCTGAGTACACGTATACTGCTGCTTTTATACGAAGTAAAGATTGCCTACCTTATTGAAAAATAAGCGTATGGAAACAACCACTTCCGAAATCAAAAAGATAGACAGACGCACATTCCTTAAAGCAACTGGTCTTACTGCTTCAGGGCTTGTAATTGGTTTACAATGGGCCTGCACACCTGATAAACCCAATGTTCCATTTTCGCCTAATGTTTATCTCACCATTAACAGCAATGGCTCGGTAGTAATCGTAGCGCATCGCCAGGAAATGGGTACCGGTATTCGCACGGGGTTGCCTCTTGTCTTGGCCGATGAATTGGAAGCGGACTGGAATCTGGTAACATTACAACAAGCGGTTGGCGATGAAAAAAAATATGGCAATCAAAATACCGATGGTTCTTTTTCGGTGCGAATGTTTTTTGAACCCATGCGCAAAGCCGGAGCATCGGCCCGTATGATGCTGGAACAAGCCGCTGCACAAAAATGGGGAATTGATGTAAGCGAATGCAAAGCGCAGAATCATGAAGTAATTAGCAAGAGTGGAAAGAAAATTGGTTTTGGCGAGTTAACAGAGATTGCTTCTAAACTGGAAGTGCCTGCGGACGATAAAATTGTATTGAAGAATAAAGCCGACTGGAAATACATCGGTAAAAAAACAAACCTGTACGACACGCCTGACATTATAAAAGGTAAAGCTGTTTATGGTATTGATGTGGTAAAACCCGGAATGAAGTACGCGGTAATTTTACGTTGCCCCGTTGCCGGTGGTAAGCCCGCAAGTTTCTCTGATGAGACAGCATTAAAAGTACCTGGTGTTGTAAAGATATTTGAACTGAAAGCATCCGGTTTTCCTGCCGGCTTCGATGCACCTCAGGGCGGAATTGTAGTAGTAGCCGATAGCACATGGGCCGCGATAACGGCTCGCAAAGCGTTGGAAGTAGACTGGGATTATGGCGTTAACCTCGATTATAATTCGGACGAGTATATTCTTGATCTTACAAAGAAGGTAAAGCAGAAAGGGGATGTACGCAGAACCAACGGTTCAATTGATGAAGCGATAAAAAAAGCCGAGCACATTCTTGAATCAACTTTTTTAACGCAACATTTATCGCACGCACCCATGGAGCCACCCAATGCTACTGCGTTGTTCAAAGATGGCAACCTGGAAATGTGGGCCCCGGTACAATCGCCACAATGGATACGTGATAGTGTGGCGAGCAATTTGGGAATGGATGCTGCAAACGTAACCATCAATGTAACGCTTTTAGGCGGAGCATTTGGGCGTAAATCTAAACCTGATTTTGCTGTGGAGGCTGC
>DPSB01000301.1 GCA_003537495.1 Cytophagales bacterium
TGCAAGGCTCGAGGCCGGGCGGCACCGGGCTTGGGCTTTCGATTGTACGTGGTTTTGTGGAAGCGCATCACGGAAAAGTAATTCTATCGAATCTACCCTTGCGGGGCGCCATGTTTAGCATTGAAATCCCAACTGAAGTATCGTATATCAATCGTTTAAAGAATGAGTAACGCTTCGATTCTGATTATTGACGATGAGGCGCAGATTAGAAAACTGCTCACCATAACATTGGAGTCGTACCAATACATGGTGCAAGTTGCCGCTAATGCCAAAGAGGGATTAACGGTAGTGGCAAATCATCCACCCGATCTCGTATTACTTGATTTAGGGTTACCCGATGAAAGTGGCCATGAAGTATTGCGCCACTTACGTGAATGGTACACCAACCCGATTATCATTCTGTCGGTTCAAAGTTCTGAAGATGATATTGTAAAGGCATTAGATGGCGGAGCGAACGATTATGTAACAAAACCATTTCGCACCAGCGAATTAATGGCACGCATTCGATCAGCCCTGCGCAAAACATCTTTTGATGAAAATCATGCATTGGCGGAGTTTGAAGACCTGACTATTGATTATGCTGCGCGAATTGTAAAGAAAAACGGAACTGTAATTAAACTTACGGCAACAGAATATTCGTTGCTGGCACTTATGGCTAAAAATGAAGGCAAGGTATTAACCCATCATTATCTGCTTAACCAGATCTGGGGGCCTTCGTACAGTAATGAATCGCAATACCTGCGTGTATTTGTAGCTCAACTCAGAAAAAAAATTGAAACCGATCCTAATCGTCCCACACACATTATTACCGAATCGCGCGTAGGGTATCGGTTTGTAGCGAAGTAAAATCAATAACCATATTTTTTATTATGAAATCGAATATTCATTCGGACAAGATTACTATTGCCTCTTTGTTAGTAACACTGGGCATTATTTACGGTGACATTGGTACCAGTCCACTCTATGTAATGAAAGCTATTGTGGGCGAAAGACCCATTGATGAGATCATTGTATTTGGTGGAATCTCTTGCGTGTTCTGGACACTCATATTTCAAACTACCATCAAGTACATCATACTTACACTCATGGCCGATAACGATGGTGAAGGTGGTGTGTTTTCGCTATACGCATTAGTAAAACGTTATGGCAAAAAGCTGGTAATTCCTACCATATTAGGCGCAACCACCTTGTTGGCCGATGGTATAATCACGCCACCTATTTCCGTTGCTTCAGCTGTGGAGGGATTGGAAATGATTATTCCTGATTTGCCTACGGTGCCAATCGTAATTGTAATTCTATCGCTGCTCTTTTTCTTTCAACGCTTTGGCACTAATAAAGTAGGCATAGTTTTCGGCCCCATGATGACTGTATGGTTCAGTATGTTATTTATAGTAGGCGCTTATAACATCTCGCATCATCCGGAAGTATTTAAAGCGCTGAATCCATATTATGCTTATGAATTGCTGGTAAAATATCCACATGGGTTTTGGTTATTGGGGGCTGTGTTTCTTGCTACAACCGGTGCGGAAGCACTCTATTCAGACTTGGGACATTGCGGTCGCAAGAACATTCGCATTACATGGGCTTTTGTAAAAGTTGCGTTAATGACCAACTATATGGGGCAGGCTGCGTGGCTTATGCATCAAGGCGAACCTCTATTAAATGGCCGCAATCCTTTTTATGAGATGATGCCCGGTTGGTTTTTGTTACCTGGAATTATCATCGCCACCTTTGCTGCTATTATTGCTTCGCAAGCATTAATCAGTGGATCGTTTACGCTTATAAGCGAAGCCATGAGTTTAAACTTTTGGCCGCGTGTTACCGTAAGGCAACCCACAGAATTGAAAGGCCAGATCTACATTCCCAGTGTAAATACCATTTTATGGATTGGCTGCGTGCTAATGATTCTCTATTTCCAAAGTTCCACACACATGGAAGCAGCCTATGGATTTTCCATTACAGTGGCCATGATGATGACAACCGTTTTACTAAGCTATTTTATGATTTACAGGCTTAAGTGGAATATTGTAGTGGTGATTTTGATACTGCTGTTATTTGGCACAATTGAATTATCCTTCTTCATTACCAACGTAGTAAAGATTAAAGAGCGTTGGATGTTTCTTTTCTTCGAGCTGTTCATTTTTATGGTTATGTATGTGTGGTACTTTGCACGTAGAATCAACAACCGGCTTGTGAAGTTTGTAGAGTTGGGTAAATACACTTCGTTGATTCAGGAATTAAGTAAAGATGATGAGATACCGAAGTTTGCTACGCATCTCATTTATCTTACCAAAGCCAATCACCGCGAACAGATTGAAGAAAAGGTTATCAAATCTATTTTTTCCAAAAAACCAAAACGTGCCGATGTGTATTGGTTTCTTCACATTGACCGAACCGATGAGCCATATACCCTGAAGTACGAGGTAACTGAATTAGTAGATGATAAAGTTATTAAGGTTACTATCCACATTGGATTTAGAGTTCAACTTCGTTCGGAGTTATTCTTCAAAAAAATTGTACAAGAGTTGGTGGCAAATAAAGAACTCAATCTGCACATTCGGCCCGATGGCAGTACCCGCTATAATCCAGAACCTGACTTCAAATTTGTAATCATCGCAAAATTTCTTTCCGTGGAAAACGAGTTTGCCGTGCGCGAGGGATTATTATTAAACAGTTATTTCATATTGAAAAATTTAGGACAAAGTGATGAAAAGGCTTTTGGCCTTGATAAAAGC
>DPSB01000632.1 GCA_003537495.1 Cytophagales bacterium
CAAGTGGATCGTTTGTTTATCGATGCGTCCTCTGCGCGGCGGCGGTTTTTGGATCGTATGGTGGCTTCTATGGTTTTGTGGGTACAGTTGGTTTATCGTTTAATAACTTCTCCATACGCAATGTGCCGCATCTTAAAAAATGGCGACCACTTCCGGTAGGCGATGGCCAGCGCTTATCATTACGCGCACAAGCAAACGGTCGCTCATTCCAAAGTTACAGTTTATCATTTACTGAACCGTGGCTGGGTGGCCGCAGACCAAATTCATTAACGGTAAGTTTAAACCACTCGGTATCGCGATTGGCCAATGCCCGCTTCGAGTTTACCGATAACACTTCATTAAAGCAGAGTGGTATTACCCTTGGCTTTGGGCGCAGGTTAGAGTGGCCCGATAATTATTTCTCGCTCACACACTCACTCTCATACCTGATTTATAACTACCGAAATTATTTTGGCGGAGCGTCAAGCATTCTTCCAGCCGAAGGCCGCACCAACGAAATTATGTTCAACACTACGCTTTCGCGGAATAGTATTGACAACCCGATGTACCCATCGGCAGGATCAACTATCTCATTAGCGGTAAACTTAACGCCTCCTTATTCACAATGGCGCGATAAATCGTATTACGAAAACATTAATCAGCGCTACAGATGGACGGAGTTACACAAGTGGATGTTTGATGCTAAGTTTTATTTGAAACTGATTGGCAGTGAAAAACCCGATGGTCGCAGTCTGGTGCTGGAAACAAAAGCACACATGGGCTTTATTGGCACATACGATCGCAGCCTGGGTCCAGGTCCATTTCAGCGCTTTCTGGTAGGTGGCGATGGTCTGGCTGGTGGATTTAACTCATTCGTATTAGGGCAGGATATTATTGGTTTAAGAGGCTACCCGAACAACTCGGTTACACCGCCATTGTATTCGTTACGAGGCTCGCAACAATCCAATGGCATTGAAGGTGGTATTGTGTACAACAAGTTTGGTATGGAATTACGCTACCCGGTAACTACGGGGCAATCGGCTACCATTTATGGTTTCTTGTTTACTGAAGCTGGAAATAACTGGGACAATTACCGCGATTTTAATCCGTTTAATCTGTATAAATCGGCCGGGGTTGGTGCCCGTATCTTTATGCCGGCTTTTGGGTTAATAGGCCTTAATTGGGCTTATGGATTCGATCGCCTGCCGGGAGCTGCGGACATAAGCGGATCACAATTCCACTTTACCATAGGCCAGCAAATCAGATAAAAAATGCGGTTTTTAGTAACAACAGTCTTTGTTCTGCTTTTCGGCCTGAATTTTGTCTTTGCACAGAAGTTCGGATATTTTGATTCGGAATATGTGTTGAGCAAACTACCCGAATACAGCAAGGCCCAAGGCGAGATAGACCAGCTTTCGGCTGCCTGGCAAAAGGAGGTAGAAGAGATGCAAAGCAAAGTAGATGCGCTATACCGCAGCTACCAGGCCGAGCAAGTGCTTCTGACGGAAGCTATGAAAACCGAGCGGCTGGACGAGATTAAAAAGAAAGAAATTGAGGTTAGAGATTACCAGAAGAAGGTTTTTGGATACAAAGGCCTTCACTTTTTGAAAAGACAGGAATTGATTAAACCTTTGCAGGATAAAATATTTGATGCGGTAGAAAAAGTATGTAAGGCAAACCGGCTAGCTTTCCTTTTTGATAAATCGGAGTTGGTGATGGTGTATACCGATCCGCGGCACGACTATACCGATTTTATATTGGAAGAATTAGGTTTGGGAGACCCTAACGATAAAGTAAAATAAATAAACTAAAAATGAGAACACTCTTTGTACTACTGTTTTGCGCAGCAACCCTAAGCGCCAATGCCCAGGAAACGCAAAAGATCGGCTATGCCGACTGGAATTATATCTTCAGCCAGATGCCTGAATTCAAGCAAATTGAAAATGAATTAAAAACACACGGCACCCAATTGGAAAACCAGCTGAAGGCTAAGACTACCGAGTTTGAAACCAAACTGCGTGCCTACCAAGGCATGCCAGCGAATACACCCGATGCTATTAAAGCAGATAAAGAGGGTGAATTACAACGTTTACAAGAAAGCATTCAGAAGTTTCAGCAGGACGCGCAAACATCATTAAGCAATAAGCAAAACGCGCTGATGGATCCTGTAATTAAAAAGGTAGGTAAAGCCATTGAAGATACAGCCAAAGAAAATGGCTATGCGTTTATTCTTAATCCGCAATTGATGAGCAGCGGTGAAGATATTGTGCTTTACAGCGATGATAAGTATAACATCTCAGTATTGGTGTTGAAGAAATTAGGTGTTACGCCTAAGCCAGAGGCAACAAAGCCTAACTAAGAATTTTAAAACTTCGTAAGAAGCCTGTGTTCGGAATGAATGCAGGCTTTTTTGTTTGTGTAGGAGCTTAACCAAAGCCACCACCACCAGGAGTTTCGATCAAAACGCTATCACCAGTGTTCACTTCTATTGTTGCCAAACCCGTCAATTCAATTTTTTCGCCAGTACTTAGGATAAGATATTGTTCACCACGCTTGCCCGGTTTTCCGCCTGCCATTCCGTAAGGCTTTTCAATACGATGTTGGGTTAACAAGTTAACTTCCATCTTCTCATTAAACTTTACTTCGCGAATTACACCATCGCCCCCGCGCCACCTTCCCTTACCACCTGAATTTTTTCGAATCTCAAATCGTGTAAGCAAAACCGGATAGCGATGTTCCAGAATTTCAGCATCGGTAATGCGCGTATTGGTCATGTGTGTGTGCACCGCATCCGCGCCAGCGAAACCGGCAACAGCACCACTGCCACCACAAATGGTTTCATAAAAGCCAAAGCGTGCGTTACCAAATAAAAAGTTATTCATTGTGCCCTGACTGCAAGCGGCTAATTGCAAAGCTTTTAATAACGTATCGGTTAACCGCTGACTCACTTCGGTATTACCACCCACCACTGCAGGTTGTGTTTTTGTAAAATCCGGATGGAGCATGCCATGTGGAAGTATAACCTGAATGGGCTGCATCAAACCTTCGTTCATGGCAATGGGTTTGTTAATCCAAACACGCAGTACGTATAGGATTACACTTTGTACAATAGCATGCGTAGCATTCAGGTTGCCCGGATGCACATCCGCAGAGCCGGAGAAATCAATAACCAGCTTTTTATTTTTAGGTGTAAGTTGAACGCAAAGTTTAGCACCATCGTCTAATTGTTCGGTTGCTGAATAAACATTGTTGCTTAATAATTTTATCTTCTCACCAACCTGTTGCGCAGCATAGAGTTTTAGTGCCTGCATTTGCGCCAGCACTATATTGGTACTGTGTGCTTCGCAAAGTTGTTTTAATAACAACTCACCGGCATTTACCGAAGCCAATGCTCCATTCAGATCGGCCAGGTTTTCATCTATTGATCGTGTAGGAAAGGCAGCTTCTGTAAAAAGTTTTTTCACGGCATTCCATTGCGGTTGCCCACGCTTTACCAGCCAGGTTGGCGCGATAATCACACCTTCTTCGGCAAGGGTGGTGGCATGTGCAGGCATAGAGCCGGGTTTACTTCCGCCCACTTCGGCATGGTGCGCGCGGTTAGCCACAAAACCCACACGCTTCTTATTAACATATACTGCTTTGATTAGTGTAATATCCGGCAAATGTGAACCACCAAATGCAGGATGATTGGTAATGATTACATCGCCTTCGCGGATGGGAATTTTTTTCAACACTTCGCGCACGCAAACACCCATGCTGCCAAGATGCACCGGAATGTGCGGTGCGTTCACAATCAAATAGCCATCGCTATCCATAAGGGCGCAGGAAAAATCCAACCGCTCTTTAACGTTTACCGAAAATGAAGTGCGCTGCAACAGTGCACCCATCTCTTGCGCAATGGCAGTAAACCGGTTGCTAAATAATTCCAGTGCAGCTTCTTGTGTGTGGGATTGTTGAATGGGCTTCTGTTTTTTGATTTGAGTTAATACCGCATGGTTATGTTTATCTAACCGAAACTGCCAGCCACCCGGCACAACCGATGTTGAATTCTGACTAACTACTAAAGCCGGGCCAACTATACGAGCGCCAGCACGCAAGGCCTCCCATTGATAAACATTTGCATTTACCCATTTACCAGCCACGCACATTTTTTGTTTGTGTGTCGCGGCTGGTTTATTGTTGCGTAAGCGCGATTGCTTAACCTTAAGCGAATAACCTTTTACCAGGACAACTAACCGTACAGACTCTACTTCAATTTCGCGATGCGGCAACCAATGGCCGTAGATGGCTTTGTATTTTGTTTTGAATTGAGCTAAGACTTTAGATGCATCATTTGCATCCACTTCAACACAACTCTCCTGTCCTATAAATCTTAAAAAAGCAATTTGCTTGTGTGAAATAATTTCTTGCTTGTTGTAACCATCGCGTTGTAGCTTTTCGATACCAGCTTGTTGCAATCGGGCAAATAATTGTTTCCACTTTTGTTCAACGGCTTGTAATGGTTTTAACACCAGTTGCTCTTCGAAGTGCGTAACATCGGCATGACCAATACCGTAAGCACTCAGCAACCCGGCATCGTATGGAATAAGAATTTTTTTAGAGTCCAATAAATTAGCTAATGCAGTTGCATGTTGGCCACCGGCTCCACCAAAACTGAGCAACGTATAGTCAGCAGGGTTATGACCATGCTGTACTGAAACCTTGCGAATGGCTTCGGCCATTTTTTCGTTTGCGATTTGCAGAAAAGATTCTAATACTTGTTCAGACTTTACACGTTTGCGCGTATGCTGATAAATTTTGTCAAGAATTTTTTGAAGTGCGAGTGCTGCATGTTCGCGATAGAGTGGAACGGCAAAGAAGTTAGTAGCAATCCTGCCCAGTAAAAGATTTACATCGGTAATGGTGAGTGATCCACCTGCACCATAACAGGCTGGCCCCGGACTGGCCCCGGCACTGTGTGGACCAACCGTTAATTTGTAGCCATCAAAATCGCAAATAGATCCGCCACCGGCAGCAATGGTTTCAATCTCTAGCGAAGGTGAAAGAATGCGAACCGAACCAACTTTTGATTCGTACCGATATGAAAATGTTTTGTTGAACAACGACACATCGGTACTCGTGCCGCCCATATCGAAGGCAATGAGTTTATCAATACCGGAGTATTTACCTGAAACAGCAGCGCCCACTACGCCACCGGCAGGGCCACTGAGTAAACTATCTTTCGGAAAAAATTGCTGTGCATTAACCAGGCCACCGGCACTGGTCATAATTTTTAGATTAGCCGTTTCAAGTTTTGATTGGATCCGGTTTATATATGAATGAATGATGGGCGAGAGGTAAGCATTAGCAACTGCAGTTTCTGCGCGCGGTAAAATTTTTATTTGTCCTGAAATTTCGTGCGAAGCCGTTACATAAATAAATCCCGCATCAAGCAAAGCTTGTTTAATTATTCTTTCGTGTGTAGGATTTTTATAGCTGTGTAAAAGTGCGATGGCCACCGAAGTACATCTG
>DPSB01000560.1:0-3407 GCA_003537495.1 Cytophagales bacterium
TACAGAAGCTATAACTATTTTCCCATGGAGTTTTGATTACTGGCATCAGCGCGGCTTTGTGCGCATTGATATGGGCCAGTATCACGAAGCCATTGCCGACTTCAGCTACATGCTGTTTTTTAGTCCGAAGCATTTACGCGCACGATTAGAGCGGGCCTATGCGTTAAAACAAATTGGAAACAGACGCGAAGCATTGGAGGAATACAGAATTGCAGCACAAGATCATCCTACCGATTATCAGGCAAACTATGAGTATGGTTACTCCCTGATAGATTTTGAAGAGTACACCAAAGCAGCAGAATATATGAAAAAAGCTGCGGAGTTGAATCCGGAAAGTGGCGATCCGCTTTATGAGCTTGCTTACGCCTACCTTAAAAGCCAGCAATATCAAAAAGCACTTGATAATTTTATTAACGCACAAGCTAAACTGGGCGACCGCACACCGCCCAGATATTATTTACACGTAGCCGATTGTCAGGTTAAGCTGGGTAAAAAGGCTGAGGCCTGTGCAAACTATACTAAGGCCGAACAACTAAGAGTGGAAGGCGCAGCAGCAGCCCGCGCAACAAATTGTAAATGATTTAAAACCGGATTGAAAGAACAAGTACAACCGGAACCGTTAACACAAACTCTGAAGTTTTTTGTTTGCTGTCAGGCATGCTGGTGAGTTTGGTTGTATCGCGAATGTAACGCAAGTAATAAGTAGTTTCGGTGCCAAGTGTAATCCTATCGCTAAGCAAAAACATTAACCCCGCGCGTGGGCCCAATCCCCAGAAATTGGTGGTGGTTTCTGTTACGATGTTCCCAATAAACTGGTCAACAGTTTCGGTGCGCGATTTTGATCCGCCTAAAACAAGATCGTAACCATGTAAAACAATCCAGCGCTTACCTAATTCATGTTTACGTTCGTAACCTATTCTAAAAGCAATATCGCGATTTATAGTTTCACGTTGTACACCATTGTTATCGTCAGTAAATTTTAAACGTGCGAATGTAAGACCAAGACCTATACCCCTACCCGTGCGGGTTGAGTTAGAGGCGAATTGAATTCCAAATGGATTATTGGTGGGCGTGCTGTTGGGATTCAGATTGATAATCTGCCGAAGCAAAGGATTTACCTCAAGCCCAAAATAGTTTACCCGCTCTTTGTTTGATAGTAGTGAAGGCCCAGGCTCAGTTGGTGGTGTTATTTTCTTCGCTTCAGGTTTTGGATTTTCTTTTGCGTCCAAAATGCTGGTCTGCGGTAGTGGCCGGCTTATTTCCGTTTGAGTTTTAGGATACACCTTAACAGCAGCGCCACCACAATTGTTTTCGGCTACAATGTGTTTGATTAACGCTTGTTCATTATACCGTAGTGCAGTAAAGTAGGTGAACAAACTATCGCCACAATTTACGTTCTCAAACAAAGTTTGTTTGAATGCTTCGTTCAGATTGATTCCTGAAGTGGTGCGATACTTCTTATAAACCAATTGCTCAATTGGTGCATTGGCCTTGCTGATAAAAAAGCGTTTTAGTCCGCCTCCTTCGTACATATAAAGTGAAGTATTGCCCTCCACTAAAGTCCAGAGAAAAAGTTCTTCTGTGTGCCATTCCGGATCTTGCGTGTAACTGAGTAGCGGACTTTCATCGCCCGAAATATCAAGCTGAACGTTTGCCCGCTTTAATTTGAACAAACCCTCAATAGAAACTTCAGATAGTTCGCTCAGTGCTTTGGTTTGGGGCTGTTCTTTGTAACTGATCAGGTAAGTTAACGCCCCATGTGCCGACCACGTTTCGGGTTTGATAAAACATTCTGTCTTTTGATTATTAAGGTCAACAAAATACCCTTTTTCATAGGCAGATTGTGCTTGCAACAGACAAGAAAAAAGCAAGCCGCCAACCAGGCAAGTAAAGAATCTCACAGAAGGAATTACTATTTAGCCTTGAAAGGATTTGAGAAACGCTGATCTGAAATCATCTGGTAATCGGTAAGGGTTGTAAGAAAGGCCGCAATTGCTTTCACTTCACCCACTGTCATATTCATTTGTAGCGGCCGGCCATCAACACCTTTCAAACGATGATCGAGGTTAGGGCTGTTGTTAATGCCGCGGCTATAATGCTCAATTACCTCTTCCAATGTTTTGAACCGACCATCGTGCATGTAAGGGCCAGTTAGTTCTACATTTCGTAAAGAAGGAATTTTGAATTGACCGCGGTGCTGTTCAGCCTGCGTGGTTTCCATTAATCCCATATCTTTTGGCGAAGCATCCAAACCAATATCGGCAAAGCCATTGGCATCGTGGCAGGTGTTGCAATTAAATTTATTAAAGAAAAGTTGGCGCCCTAATTCTTCCTGTGCGGATAAGTTAACCATTGGAACATTATTGGTTAAAGAGTTTGCAGGCTTTATATCGAACGTAGTTGCATTATTGCGAAACATCATAGCGCGATCAAACTTAGATTGATTGCTGCGAATACTTAAGAGAAAGGCACTTAGTCCTTGCGAAATTCTTTCAGCAGTAACCGTTTGTTCACCAAAAGCATTTTGAAGCAAAGGTTTATATTCCGGAATCGCATTTAACTTTTGTGCCAGTGCATCCATATCATGAATTCCCATTTCAATGTGATTCATAATCGGGCGCGTTACCATTAGTTTTAGATTGCTTTCGCGACCATCCCAGAAAAGTGAAGTTGGAGTGGCCACAAAATCGGGCGACACCGGTACACCGGGCATGTATCCAATTACGCCTGGATCAATAATAATAGTAGTACTATCAGTGCCTGTTGTATCGCTACCCGGAAGAACGAATGCAGAGAATGCATCAGAAATAATATTTTGAATGGCCATGGAGTTACGCGGAGTAACTCTGTTCTCGAAGCCGCGACTCAGCGCAGCATTGTCAGAGAAAGCAAGGGTTTGTTTGTGGCAACTGGCACAGGAAATACTGTTGTTGAGCGAAAGGCGGGTATCATAAAAGAGCACCCGGCCCAGCGTAGGCACATCGTCAGAAACTCCAGAAACCGAATAAGAAAAAGGCTTGGTAGGTAGTTCAAGCACCATTTCACGGCTTCCGTTTTCGAAAGGCTCGCACGCCAATACAAAAACCATTAAGGCCGCAGCAATTGTCCAAGGGGCTTTCATTTTCATGGTACTCATAGGGTTAATTCAAACAACAGCTATACAAGTTATCAAAATCCTTAAACAATTTGACACGCGGTTTGCCAAAAGAGTTGGAAAGGGTGCCGCAATGGGCTGAGTGAATTTGCAAAGCGGACTGGCTTACCATAAATTCGAAGTTTTTACGCGGCCAAAGCCATGACCAAAACCTCCCGCACCCCCAAAACCGATGTAGTACTGATGGGCGCTGGCATCATGAGTGCCACCCTGGGTATGCTTTTAAAAGAGCTCGATCCTCAACTTTCTATTT